>NZ_JAYFEQ010000836.1:0-61366 GCF_055795085.1 Phormidium sp. CCY1219
GCCAGCGCGAATCATTTGCATGCAAGTTGCGATCGCCCTACGGTTCCTGTGGAGATCTGAGGCATAGGCTCCCTATGTCAATAAAAGCATTGCTTTAAAGTTTTGCCCCGATTATGAATAAGTTTATCCGATTGCCACTGTTTTGTCAACTTTTTTTTCTCCTTTTTCGCCGGCGCGAGAGGCGGGAGGGATAAAGGGGTGGTAATGATTTTGCATCACAACTGCAAATAAAACCCGATAGGATGGGAATTGTTGTTCTCGAAAAAATCTATGGTTTCTCGGGTTAGAGCACCGGAATTGCCACAGAATAAAGCGTGGCTGAATTGCGATCGCCCGCTATCCTTGGCGCAATTGAAAGGGCGGATCGTGATTCTCGACTTTTGGACCTATTGCTGCATCAACTGCCTGCATATTTTACCCGACCTGAAATATTTAGAGCAAAAATACAAAAACTGGTTGACTGCGATTGGGGTTCATACTGCCAAATTCGACAACGAACAAGAAATCGACAACATAAGAAAAGCCATTTTGCGCTACGATATCGAACATCCGGTTATCGTCGATCGCGATCGCCACATTTGGGACCAATATGCAATTCGCGCTTGGCCAACCTTAACGGTTATCGATCCGCAAGGCTATGTAGTGGGTAGCGTTTCCGGAGAAGGCAAGGGCGAGGTATTAGATGAACTGATTGGCAAATTAATCGAAGAACATCAAGAAAAAGGAACGATCGCCGCGCAAGAAATCCAGACCCTTTTAGAAAAACAGCGCCAAATCGAAATCACGCCCCTTGCCTTTCCCGGGAAAGTGCTAGCCGATGAAAAAAGAGATCGCCTGTTTATTGCCGATTCCGGACATCATCGGATTGTCGTCGCCACCTTCACTGGGGAAATAAAACAGATTATCGGTAAAGGGACGAAAGGATTAAAGGATGGTTATGTCAACGAAGCGCAGTTTTTTTCACCGCAAGGAATGGCATGCGATCGCAACCAAAACCTTCTCTATGTTGCCGATACAGAAAACCACACCATCCGAAAAATTGACTTATCTGCACAAACCGTAGAAACCATTGCCGGAACCGGAAAACAAAATCCTGCCCTGCATCTGCCATCGGGAAAAGCATTAGAAACCCCTTTAAACTCTCCCTGGGATTTAGAATTAATTGAAGGAGAGATTTTATTTATCGCAATGGCCGGTTCTCATCAAATTTGGGCAATGGATTTAAGAGTTGGCCAGATCGGGATTTATGCGGGAAGCGGTGCAGAAGGGTGTTGGGATAGTTATCTCAGCGAAGCTGCATTTGCTCAACCCAGTGGCATCAGCGCGAATGGGGAAGAATTGTTTGTGGCGGATAGCGAAATTAGTTCGATTCGCGCGGTAAGTTTAGAAGAGAATGCCACAGTGAGGACAGTCTGCGGAAGTGGAGATTTATTTGGGTTTGGCGATCGCGATGGGATTGGGGAAGAGGTAAGATTGCAACATTGCCTCGGCATGGAATATGTGGAAGGAAAACTGTGGATTGCGGATAGTTACAATCATAAAATAAAACGAGTCGATCCGAAAACTGGCCTGTGCGAAACGGTGTTGGGGGGTGACAGGGAGGACGATCGCAATCTGCAAAATCAAGAGAGTAGGTTTGACGAACCCGGGGGGTTGAGTGCCAGCAGTTCCGATCTTTATATTGCCGATAGCAATCACCATAAAATTCGCCGAGTAGAATTTAATACCCTGAGTATTTCCACCTTAGAATTGCCCGGTTTGTGTGCCCCAGGGGGTTGTGTGGCGATCGCATCGGATAACGGCGATCGCGGGAGGGAAAAAAGCGGTGAAAAGGAATAATTAAGCGTTGCTGGAAGTTGGGTGAGGGTGCATTCATCGCCGGAAGGGATGGGAATAAGAGTCAGTTAGGCCCTGGGTGAATGAGATCGCGGCATTTGGGTAGAGATTTTTGTCTCAGTGCCCTTGTCTTGGATCCTTAACAATGGGAAATATCGGGATGGAATAAAAAAGCGATCGCGGCGGATCCGTGGGGTGTGGTGTAACGATCGGCAACACTGAGTGGGGAGATTCACTCCACCGAGAGGGATGATAAGCAGAGGGATTGGAGTGGAGTGAATGGGGCGATCGCGCAGTAGAGATCGAATTAAATTCGACAGGAGGATACCAGTAGGGTTAGAATTGCCTCGACTAGGTATTTCAAAAGTCTGCCTGCGGTGACAATCAACACCATAAAACGGTTCAAAAATCGGTTAATTTGTTGAGCGTATCCCATTGTAGGCAGAGTTAACCTGTGCAGAGGCGTCAATCCAATGAACTTGCTATTAAATTTCATTTCGTTATTGGGCATCGCCGGACTTTGTTTGATTGCATGGTTCGGTTCCGAGGATCGTCGCATCATTCCCTGGAATGTGATGTTTTGGGGAATTGGTTTACAAATGGTCATCGGCGCGATCGTGTTTGGCTTTGGCAGTCAACTGGTAGAAGGACTCAGTACAGTTCTAAATGCCGTGTTAGATGCGTCTGAAGCGGGGGCGAGGTTTTTGTTTGGCGGACCGAATTCGATTTTAGTTGCGGATCCAGATTTTACTGCCGGACCGGGACCTGCGGGACGATGGATTGCTAGAGCAGTGGGACAACCCTATGTGGCGGTTCCGGGCGATCGCATCGGTACGGATAACCTAAACCCTGGATTTGCGTATGTGCTGGCATTTCGTGCCTTGCCGCAGGTGATTTTCTTTTCCGGTTTGGTGAGTTTGCTTTATCGACTGAATATCATCCAACCGATCGTCAAGTGGTTTGCGGTTATTTTCCAAAAAACCATGAAAATTAGCGGTGCAGAATCCCTGTCGGGGGCGGCGAATATTTTTGTAGGAATTGAATCAGCGATCGCGGTCAAACCGTTTCTTCTCGACATGACACGCAGCGAACTCTGTGCGATTTTGGCCAGTTGCTTCGGGTCGATCGCCTCTTCCGTATTAGCCCTTTATGCCGGCTTATTGCGGCCCGTATTTCCCTCCATTGCAGGTCACTTAGTTTCCGCTTCGATTATGACCATTCCGGCGTGTTTTGTGATGGCCAAATTATTAGTACCAGAACGAGACGAACCGAAAACAATGGGGAAAATTCCTGAAGAACCGGAAATCGACCCCGAGAAACGTCCCAATCCAATGGATAGTTTGATTGGTGGAGCACTGGATGGGGTAAAAATGGCAGTGGGAATTGCCGCAGCGATTATCGCAATTCTCGGATTGGTGGCGTTGCTGAACACCTTTTTTACCACGATATCCAGTTGGATAGTGGGTGATGCATCGGCAACAAGTGAATCGCTTATCGTGCAGTTTTTTGGCAATCCGTTAGCGAATATGTTAGGGATGTTGTTTTTGCCGCTAACATTTTTAACGGGAGTTTCTTTGGACTGGCAGGAACTTTGGACCGCTTCGGTGCTGATCGGGCGAAGATTGCTGGAAACCAATATTCCGCCGTATCAAGCCCTATCTGTGCTGTCGAAAAGTGGGGCAGTCAGCGATCGCGTAGTGCTGATTGTGAGTTACGTGCTTTGTGGGTTTACTCATTTTGCGTCCTACGGGATTTTTGTGGGGGGATTGTCGGGGTTAATTCCCGAACGGCGATCGGAGGTTTCTTCGCTGGGTTTTAAAGCACTGTGGGCCGGAACTTTGGCAACATTAATGACCGGCTGTATGGCGGGATTGTTTGATTTGGGCAATCCGGCAATTTTAGGGAAATAAGCGTAGCAGAAAAGAATCGGCGAACATCGAAAACGAGGAGAATTGACGATGAAATGGAATCGGTTGTGGCCGTTGGGGTTAGGATTGCTGACGGCGTTGGTGCTGGTTTTGGCGTCGGAACCGTCGTTTGTTTTCCCGGTGGATTCATCTGCCCACAGACAAGGGTTATCTGCTAGGGCGGTAGAGGTGGGAACCCTGGTGGCGCAAGAGTCCGAGTCGGAGGATAGCGAAAATGTTGCGCCCGATCCAGAAGCGCAACCGCAGGAGGAGTCTGGCGAACCCGCCGCATCGGAAACCCCACCGGCGACGGTAGAGGAAGCGGTGGAAGGGACGCCGTTAGTGCTGAGTGAAAATCTTTACAGGGATCCGAACGGTCGGTTTCAGGTGGGGATTTTAGGGCAATACGATCCGGAATTTACTCTGGAAGATGTAACCGATGAAGTCAGTTTGGAAGAATATCGGGTGAATGCGATCGGGGGGATTGCGTTAATTGAAGCGCCCGATGGAAATTTGGCTTACACCGTGGTGGTGCAACCCTTGGCAACGACGAGAACCCGGACGAATGAGGAGTTAGCCGAAATTGCGATCGCGCAATTCGAGCGTGGGGAAGGGTTTCAACCGGGTGAGTTTCAAGTGATGAGCCCGGGGCAAATTTTGATTCCCTGGACTGGGGTGTTAAATGGGTCTCAGGGGATGAGCGGGGCGATCGTGGCCCGACAAACCGCTCGAAATGTGTATTTGCTGTTGATTTCGGCCACTGAAGCGGGGGAACCGAAGTTGGAGGAGGCGATCGCCCTGTTATCCAGTTCTCTTGCACCGCTTTAATCCTGCGATCGGGCAAGGGCTTTCTATTATTGTCAATCTGCAATAACCGAGGAAGATTGCCCGATGGTGGGAATGCACAAACCGGGAAGTGAAGTTCGCCGGAATCAGTCTCTCAAATAGCCGAGGACTTGCAGGATTTTGGCTTCGTCATCCAAGGAACCCACAATCCGGCGCATGGGCAACGGCCAAACCTTGACTAAGGTTGGGGTAGCGGAAATTTGAGACAATTCTGCTTGTTCCGGGTGTTTGGAGACATCAATCACTTTTAAGGTGTAAGGATGTCCTAAAGAGCGTTCTAAAAAATGGTGTAGTGTCTGAAGGGTAAGTTCGGTGGTTCTACTGTGACCCGAGACAAACAGGCGCAACACATAGCCTTGGGTAGGCGATCGCTCGGTGGCGGGAAACCGCAGTTTGGGAGAGATATGTTCCTCAACGATAGGGCGATCGCTTTCCTGAGACTCCAACCGCAAAATTAAATCGTGATTGTCCCACAATTGGGGAAATTGCTGACGATAAGTGGCCAACACCATTGGGTGACACAAGTCTTCGGGCCACGGACTGGGAGACCACTGGAATTGCCACAGGTCAAAAATCATATTGAGCAGTGCTTGATATCGCAAAACCGGGGGATAAGCCACTGCCGAAGTTCGCACCTGTTCCGTATCCGGATCCCGCCATCGGTCAACCGTGGCGGTGTAACAAGGCACGAGGAAATGGGGCGGTTCCGGAAGGCCCAACCATTCCTGCAAGGCAGCACACAGATGCAAATGCCAGCGATTTTGTTTCGTTGGGTCGATGCAATAAATCAGGTCTCCACCCGGTGTAAATAAAGCAATGCCTTTAAAAAGTTCGGGAAGCGAAACTTGTGAATTATTCACAGAATTGCCTGCGCGCTAAACTGGGCAACGATAGAGTCGGACACAGGAAAGGGTGAACTCGGCATCAAGACAAAAGTAGAAAGCATAGAGGATGAACCTAAAATAACTTAAATTTTCAAGTTGACCTAGGAATAGATTTTCATCCTTAACACTTTCCACTTTAGTTAGTAAAAATTGCCATTTCTCCGCAGCCAATTTCCTTAAATCCGACCTCGAAGCATTTGAGCCATTTCATTGGGAGTTGGCGATTGTTCCAGGGCAATTTCTTCAGTAATTCGCCCTTCTTGATAAAGTTCATAGAGAGAGCGGTTCATCGTAATCATGCCTTCATAAGTATCTTTCAGCATGATTTGGTGGATTTCCTCATACTGCTCCTTGACGATGTATTCTTTAATCACATCGGTATTGATGAGGATATCGTGGAAACCGGCTCGCTTGCCATCGGTAGTTTTACACAATAACTGAGCGATGATAGCCACGAGAATTTCTGAGAGAGAAACCCGAATGGAGATTTGCTCTTCAGCGGAGAACATATCCAGAATCCGAGTTAGGGTTTTCACCGCACTATTGGTGTGCAGGGTACCCATAACCAAGTGACCGGTAGATGCCGCTTTAATGGCAATACTGACGGTTTCTTTATCCCGAATTTCCCCCACCAATATCATATCCGGGTCTTGACGGAGTGCGCCTTTGAGTGCGTTAAAAAACTTCAGAGTGTGGCGACCGACTTCTCGGTGCTTGATTAAGGATTTTTTACTTTCATGGACGAATTCCACCGGATCCTCAATCGTGATCATGTGGTAGGCGAAATTCTTATTCATGTAGTCGATCATTGCCGCCATTGTGGTGGACTTACCCGAACCCGTCGGCCCGGTGACCAACACTAACCCTTTGTGGTAGCTGCAGATCTTTTTAAAGACTTCTGGCAGGTTGAGTTGCTCCATCGTCAGAATCTTGGCTGCAATGAGTCGCAAAACCATTGCCGGACCGGCTAAGGAGTCGAAGGCACTGATCCGCACCCGAACGAAACCGAAGTCAAATGCGCCATCAAAGTCCAAATTTTCTTGGAATTGTTGAATTTCCTCATTGGACATGCACTCGCGCAACCAACTCATAAAGGTATTGAGATCGGTTTTGGGATAGCCCGTATCGGTGATATCGCCGCGCTTGCGGAAGCGAGGCAGTTCGTTGACGCCAAGGTGAACGTCAGAAATGCCTTCTTCGTTAGCTCGAGAGACAATTTCGCGCAATGTGGGGTGGCCCGGACTCGGACCTGGACCTTGGGGGGCATCAGGTGCGGCGGGAGTGGCCTGTGGTGTTGGTGGGGGTGGAGGGGCTTGTTTGGCTGCGGGGGCGGGAGGTGCCGGTGGGCGACCCGGTGGGGGTGGCGGCGGCGGTTTTGGTGCTTTTTGGGAGCCACCAGGAGGGCGTTTGGCAGGGGGACGACCCGGTGGTGGGGGCGGCGGGGGTGGAACGGGTGGACGCTTGGATTGGGTCATGTGACTCTCTTAATTTAGATGCAACAAGATTCATCGAATTAGGAGCAAGGCGGCTGCAGCTTGCTGACGCTGTGGAAAAGGCAGCCTTGCGCGATCGCGGGGGTGTACTCTTTAGAATAGAAGCGAACCCCTATCTAGGTGAAAGGTTTCCCAAAACTCTGCTGGTTTTAACAGGAGGGGTTGGCTGAAAGCAAGTTGTGCTGTGCTGTGGATGAGGTCAAGCGTGAAACAAGCGATTAAAGTGTGTATTGCCCTGGGAACTCGTCCGGAAGCGATTAAGTTGGCTCCGGTGATTCAAGCGTTTGCGCGATCGCCGGCGTTTGAGACGGAAGTCATCTTAACTGGTCAGCACCGGGAGATGGTGGAACAGGTGATGCAACTGTTCCATCTGAAAGCGGATCGGGATCTTGCCATTATGAAGCATAAGCAAAGCCTGACGGATATCACCGCTCGTAGTTTACAAGGGTTGGAAGATTTATTTCAACCGGATCCCCCGCAATTGCTCTTGGTGCAGGGAGATACCACCACAGCATTTGCGGCGGCCTTGGCGGCATTTTACCAAAAAATTCCCGTGGGTCACGTGGAGGCGGGGTTGCGAACTGATGATTTATTCAATCCCTATCCCGAAGAAGCCAACCGCCGCTTGATTTCGCAACTAGCGCAACTGCACTTTGCTCCCACGGTGGAAGCGGTGGAGAATCTGCATCGGTCTGGGGTGACGGGGGAAATTCATCAAACTGGCAATACAGTCATCGATGCGTTGCTTTCCGTGGCGTCTGGTCAACCGCCTTGTCCGGTTTCCGGGTTGGACTGGGAGGGCGATCGCGTGTTGTTGGCGACGGTTCACCGCCGGGAAAATTGGGGCGCACCCCTGGAAGGGATTGCCCGAGGATTTCTGGAGATTTTAAAGCAGTTCCCCGATACGGCGCTGCTGCTACCTTTGCATAAAAATCCGACGGTGCGCGAACCGTTACAAGCGCTGTTGGGCAATCATCCGCGCGTGTTTTTAACCGAACCGTTAGATTATGGGGAGTTGGTGGGGGCGATGCAGCGCTGTTATTTGTTATTAACCGATTCGGGCGGATTGCAGGAGGAGGCTCCTGCACTGGGAAAACCGGTGCTGGTGTTGCGCGAAACCACCGAACGTCCCGAAGCGATCGCCGCCGGTACGGCGATGCTGGTGGGTACCGATTCGAGGAATATTGTGGCGGCAGCTAGCAACCTGTTACGCGACGCGAATGCTTACCATAAAATGGCCAATGCTGTCAACCCCTTTGGTGATGGTCGGGCAGCACAGCGAATTGTGGATATTGTGCTGAAGTATTTTAAGGGGTGAGAGAGACAAAAGCGGCGACGAGGAAAAGTCGCGCCAGGGCAGAGAAAGCCCACCCGAGGCTAATTTTAATGCCTCGGTTTTTTATGAAAAATATAATTACGGTAGAGTATTGTCAGAGAGTTTTATTCCTATATGTGAGAATCGGAGAGAATTTGCTTGACGCGCGCGATCGCTGCTTCTGGGGTATCCACCGCAAACACAGTCTCTGGGGATAACATTTTCAAGAACTCGTGACTTTTTGGGTTGTTATTTAACAGAATGGCCCTTTTATTTGCCTTCAGGGCCAGAGCGATTTCCGAGAGAGTTCCCGCACCAATCCCGCAAGCAATCACCACATCGCTAGAGAGGACATTAATCTGATTGCGAGCGCTTCCCATCCCGGTGACAATGGCAATATCTACTGCATCGGAGAGATTTACCGGGCGATCGCTGGGCAAAATTCCCAAGGTTAACCCATTGGCATCCTTTGCACCGTTGCTCGCCGCATCCATCACCCCTGCATTGCGACCCCCGGTTAACAAAACCCAGTAGTTTTTGGCGATGAGTCGTCCCAATTGATATGCATTTTGTAGGTCTGTTTCTGTGGCACCGTTGCCCGGCCCCATAACCCCGATAATAGTTTTTCTCATCTTCTCCTAGCCCCTGCCTTGTGACGCCGAAATTCACCGCGATGTTATGGGAATTATGACACGAGTCGAGGAAGAAAGGCTCGAGCGTTCTTGAACTCGGATTCTGACGAATCTGGAAAAGGGAAAACTGGAGAAACCCCGGAAAGAATCTGGCAGATTTGCGACAACGGAAGGCAAATTATCCGGATGTCTTGCACAAATCTGGAAATCAGACTATAGATGCACCCCTGATTGACATCATTCCCCCAGACTCGTGCTGGGGGATTTTATTAGGTGCAGACTGCAATAGGGACAGTCGGGGTTGGATTTTGAGCAAGTGTTCTGGTTTGAGTCAGCAACGGGTGAATAGAACGAGTCAGTGTACTCTGAGTGTCGTCCTCTAGCCAAAGGCTAGAGGGCTTTTTTTGGCGTTAAGGGTTGAAATTCAACTCGCCAGGGGTAAAAAACGCGCGATTCGATGGAATTTCCCGGATGGGAATCGCCGATTGGGGAAGATAGGTTGCGGATGCACCCTGATTGATATCCCCCCCTAGCCTCCCGCTAGGGGTTTTTTTATGGGGATGGGGGAGGGGTTGGAAAAAAAATTGCCAAAAACTTGTCAAATTACCCGGATCGCGCGAGCAAAACGAGAATACAGATTATAGATGCACCCTGATTGACGCCCCCCTAGTCGAGTCGGCTAGGGGGATTTTTTTTGCTTTTCGGGGTGGCGATCGCCGCGATAATTTTCCCATCCCCCACAAATCCGCCACAACACTCCTCCCATCGCAATGGAGTTGCCCTGTCCATTTGGATCCGGTTCGTGGGTTTTATTTAGGACTACCGCAAATCCTGGGATTAAGCACTAGCTGTAGGGTAGGCAAATATTTGCCCACCCTACCCGTGAAGGTGCTGCGGTGGTTCTGTTATTATTTCATTCTCGGTGGCCAGTGCGGATAAGCCCCGGGTTGTAGAGACGGGATTCATCGGGGAGAGAGGGGAGAGAAATAATTTGCCCAGTTGCTGAAAACCGAAATTTTGCGAGAAAGGGCCGGGAAAATCGGGCTTGTTTCACTTTAAGGATGCGGGGTTTTGAGAGGGGTAGCCTCCGGGTGTGGGAAGTGAAAAGGAGGGTGAGGGTCAAAGGGTAGAGGCGAGAAAGTTGTCTGAGGAGAGGAGAGGGGTGAAACGACGAAAGTTGCGAGGGAATGGACTTGAGTGGATTGAGTTGCCGGAAGGCTTTGGCAAATTGTAAAATTTTTTACTAAAATAAAAGGTAAAGAAGCGGCGATCGAAGCTGGGGGGTTGATGTGCGGCAAAAAATCAGTGAATTAGAGAAAATACTCAGGCAGAATTGCTTAAAGGTGGGGAGATCGCCTCATGGGTTTGGGTCGAGAAATGTGGCATTGAGGTGATAGAATCAAAAGTTGGCTTGTCAGCCAAAGATCGAACCGCTGTGTTCTGAAAATGCTCCTAGTTTGCGAACAAAGGAGTGATTTTGTCGTGCCAAACCAATCGAGCGCCCAAAATCTGTAACAATCACTACCAAATATAGCGCAAGTTATGACCTCTGAAATTCGTATCCTGATGTGTCCCCCGAACCACTACGATGTGGATTATGTGATTAATCCGTGGATGGAGGGGAATATTCACAAATCGTCGCGCGATCGCGCTGCCGAACAGTGGCATAAGCTGCACCACGTGCTGAAAGAACATGCCTTGGTGGATTTAGTCGATCCCCAACCGGGTTGGCCCGATATGGTCTTTACCGCAAATGCGGGATTAGTCTTAGGAGATAAAGTCGTCCTGAGTCGGTTTTTCCACAAAGAACGACAAGGGGAAGAACCTTTCTTCAAACAATGGTTTGAGGTGCAAGGCTATAAAGTATTTGAACTCCCGAAAGACTTACCCTTTGAAGGGGCGGGAGACGCGCTGCTCGATCGCCAAGGACGGTGGTTGTGGGCGGGATACGGCTTTCGTTCGGAGCTTGATTCCCATTCCTATATCGCTAAATGGCTCGACATAGAAGTGGTTTCGCTGCAATTAGTAGACGAGCGTTTCTATCACTTGGACACCTGTTTTTGTCCTCTCAATCGCGGCTATTTACTTTATTATCCTCCGGCATTTGATTTCTATTCCAATCGGATTATTGAGATGCGAGTTCCGCCGGAAAAACGGATTGCGATTGACGAACCGGATGCGGTAAATTTTGCCTGCAATGCGGTGAATGTGGACGATGTGGTGGTGATGAATAAGGTCAGCGATGAGCTCAAAGAGCAACTGGCCAAAGTGGGATTTAAAGTAATCGAAACCCCACTGAACGAATTTCTCAAAGCAGGGGGGGCGGCGAAATGCTTGACCTTGCGAACCACCGAACCGATGCAGTTGGACGTGCATGCGAACCAACCGGTGGAAAGTCGGACGATTCGCCTGGAAGGTCATCTGTTGGATACCGGGGCAATCAACCGCGCGTTAGATACGATTGTGGAAGGTGGCGGTAGCTTCCAAGTGCTGAATTTCAATTTGGGGGCGCAGCGACAAAGTACCTCCACGGCGGATATCAAGGTATCTGCGCCGTCACACCAAGTCATGGAAGAAATTTTGGCGCAGTTGATCGACTTGGGTGCGATGGATTTGCCCCAAGACGAACAAGATGCGAAACTCGAACCGGTGGAACAAGATGGCGTATCGCCGGATGATTTCTACGTGACGACGATTTATCCCACGGAAGTGCGGATCGACGGGCAGTGGGTGCGGGTGCAAAACCAGCGGATGGATGCGGCGATCGCGATTACCCGCAGTGAGTCCGGACCGGTGGCACAATGCAAGCTGCTGCGCGACTTGAAAGTGGGCGAAGAGGTTGTGGTGGATGTGGTGGGTATCCGCACGGTTCGCAAGACCGAATCGCGGGAACAACGCCACACGCAGGAATTTAGCTTTATGTCGGCGGGGGTTTCTAGCGAACGCCGGGTCGAGTTGGTGGTGGAACAAGTGGCGTGGGAAATGCGCCAAATCCGCGATCGCGGCGGTAAAGTAGTGGTGACTGCAGGACCGGTGGTGATTCACACGGGTGGCGGCGACCATTTGGCGCGGTTAATTCGCGAAGGATACGTGCAAGGACTCCTGGGGGGTAATGCGATCGCCGTCCACGATATCGAACAAGCGCTGATGGGCACCTCGTTGGGTGTGGATATGAAGCGTGGTGTGGTAGTGCGCGGCGGGCATCGCCACCACCTGAAGACGATTAATATGATTCGTCGCTACGGGAGCATTGCCAAAGCGGTAGAACAAGGTGTGATTAAGCGAGGGGTGTTGTATGAGTGCGTGAAGCAGAACGTGCCCTTCGCGCTGGCGGGTTCGATCCGCGATGACGGTCCTCTGCCCGATACGCAGATGGATTTGATTAAGGCGCAGGAAGAGTATAGCCGTCTGTTGCAAGGGACGGATATGGTTTTGATGCTGTCTACGATGCTGCACTCGATTGGCGTGGGGAATATGACGCCTTCAGGGGTGAAGATGGTCTGCGTGGATATCAACCCGGCGGTGGTGACGAAATTGAGCGATCGCGGTTCAGTGGAATCCACGGGAGTAGTAACGGATGTAGGTCTGTTCTTGAGCCTGCTGGTGAAGCAGTTGGAGGAGTTGACCAGTCCCTATAACGCGCCTAATCCTGTATAAGACTGAGGCGATCGGGTCGTGACATTGCCAGGGTGAGGGGGAATCTCTCCCTCACCCTGGCCAGGTGAAGACACAGGAAATAGAATTAGACCCTTTTTAAAATTTTGCTTCATGGAAGTGGTTTACAACCCTAAATTTTTACTAGCATATTTCACCGCATTTGTCAATGTATTTTTGGGAAATTTTGTCCAGAGGCAACGGCTGCAATAATCGCGATTTTATAACATCAGTATCCACCTTGGCTAAGGACATACCAGTGCCTTGTCCCTACAAATTATCCGTCACCGTTGGTGGTTGCAAATCGGGACTGAAAAACCCTGCAAAGTCCGCAGTATTTATTGGGTTTGTTGGCGAAGCTGCTCTCTGACCCAGTTGCGAAATTTTTTAGTCATGGAAATCTCTCCCATTTGTCTGCTTTCTGTTAAAAAGCGGGGAATTTCCTTCACGGGTATCGGGGAAAACGTGGGGCTGGTTTCGCATTCCACGTACTGTCCCGATTGTAAGCAATAAACCTGCAAACCGCCATTTTTATAGCGCCAAAATTCTAGCACGCCGAGACTGGCATAAATTTCAAATTTATTCAAATTGGAGCGACTATATTCTACTTCCAGAACCAAGTCGGGGGGCGGATCGATGTCGAGGTCGATATTGACTTTGGCGCGCACTTGCGGTTCGTTTTGGATGTAGTAGCTGCTATCGGGTTCGCAAGCGCGTTGTAAGTCTTCTCGCTTGCAGGTGAGCGAACCAGAACGCTTGATTTCTAGTCCCATTTCTTCTGCCAAAACAACAATGAGAGCCTCAATCAGTCGGTTGGAGTTTTCATGGGGCATCAAGGGGGTCATAATTTCCAATTTTCCATCGGTATAGCTGACTCTGGCGGCGCGATTTTCTCCCATTTCAGCCAGCAGGGTTTTAAAGGTTTGCCAACTGACGTTGAGAAGGGTGCGTTGTTCTCCTAGGGGGGTTGGGGTTTTAATCATAATGGTTTGGAATTGTCGGTAAAATAGGGAAGAGTTTTTATGAAGCCGATAAAAAGCGGGCGATTGAAATCGCGCCTTTGCAAGCTAAGTCCGCCTACGCGGACTAATCCGTTTTGTGAGTGTTTCTTCGGACAGGATTTTACGGGAGGCGGAGCTTCCCAGGGGGCGTTCCCCCCAGGGGGGAACGAGGGATGTTTGGGAACGAGGGATGTTTGGGAACGAGGGATGTTTGGGAACGAGGGAAGGGTTTTTATTATTTTAGCCTAGGGTGGCCAAGGGGCGGAAAAAGAGGAGGGACACAGCAAAAGCTATGTCCCTCGCAGGGGGTTTTATTGGGTGTAAAGGGGGAGGGTGGAAGGGTTTTTTGAGGGGGGTTTAGGAGGGAGGAATTATTGGGTGGTGGAGAACCATTCTACGATGGCGTCAGCGAGTTTGGCGGCGAGTTTTTTCTGTTCGCGATCGCTGACAATCCACTCAAATTCGCGGGGATTGATCATAAAGCCGAGTTCGAGTAGAACTGAGGGAGCGACGGCGGGACGAGTGAGGGCTAAGTTATTCCAAAACACGCCATAGGAGGGACGATTCAGTTCTTCCACCAGGTAGTTATGCAAAAATACCGAAAGGTCGTGAGCTTGGGGATGATACCAGAACATGCCGATACCGGCGGTATTTTCGGCATCGCCCCAGTCGGGTAAGGCATTATAGTGAATGCTGAGGGCGAGGTGAGGTTCGGTGGCTTCGATAATTTCCACGCGATCGTGAGGCCATAAATCGTCATCGCCTTCGCGGGTCATCACCACGGTTGCGCCGCGCTGTTCCAATTCCTGACGCAGGAGTTTGGAGACGATGAGGGTGACATCTTTTTCCGGATAGCCGGTGGGGCCTCGGGCACCGAGGTCATTTTCGCTACCATGTCCGGGGTCGAGGAGAATGGTCAACCCGTTGAGGGGGTTGTTGCGCGTGCTAGTGACGCGGGGGGGATGGCGCAGGGAGAGGATGAGGGTAGTGCCTTCGTAACGCAGTTTGTATCCCCACTGTTGGGAGGGTTTGAAGTTAAAGGTATATTCGAGGCGATCGCGGGTGGGTTGTTGCCAGTCCATGCGTGCCACCAGGGGATCGTCGTTGAAGGCAATGGTGTCGGTTTGGGCGGTGGTGTTATGTAAGGTGAGCGTCAGGGAGCGATCGCCTTGGTTGACGCTGACGGGGACGGGGGTTTGCAAGGGAAACAGCACTTCGGTCCATCCGGGCACCTGACGCGATCGCACGCTGCGAATCAGCGATCGCGGCGGTACTGCGCCCCTGGTTATCCGGGTTTCTTCGGCTTTAATCCAGGCTCCATAGTCCAGGCGCAACCATTCTCCTTCTCGCCCCGTCACCGCTGCTGTGGTGCCTTTTGGTAACGGCGTCAGGCGGGAATAACTGGTGGAAGGACCGGTGCGCGCCACCCCCGAATCCACCGTCACCTCGGCAATTTCAAATTGCGTGGGTGACATAATTTCAATATTGCCTGGGGCAACCTCGGTTTTGGTTTTTCCGTTGAGGGAGATTTGATAGCGCGGTGGTCCCAAATTGCCTGGGTTTTGCGGTGCGCTGGTGCAACCTTCAAAATGGCCGATTTCCACCCGGGTGGGGTTGTTGGTGGCGGTTAAAGCGGCGAGATTGGAGGGGAGAGAAACGGTTTCGGTGCGCGCCATCAGGGGGAGGCGTTGATTTCCCACTTGCACCGAAACGGTGGCATTCGGTTGGGCGATCGCTTCAAAACAAATCAGCTCTCCGGGCATGCGGGCAATATCCACCTTTGGCGTCAAGGAGTCTGAGGCAAATGCCACCCCTTCGGGCACTGGGGGCACGTCAGATTCGCGGGTGACTTTGATTTGCAATTCTTGGTCTTGATAGCGCAGGGTAAATACATTGACGCCCAATTCCAGGGGAAATGTGGGGGCAAAATGACCCCCGGGACTGCGCTCGATCGGGCGATCGTTGATATAGACTTGTCCTTGCGGTGGCGCAGTGCCAATTAAAAAGATTGTCTCCGAGGTGGTTTTATGTTCTGCACTCGGGTACGCCACGAATAGTTTTTGTTCTGCCCATGCTGGAGAGACCATCATAATAGATGCAATTGCTGCTAGTCCTAGAATGTTTCGCATTTGGAAATCTGGATAAAGTAACACAACAAGGGTGAAAGAAGGAGGCAGACTATAATTCCTCTAACTTTTGATAAACGGCAAGCAGGGATGGAAGCTCTTCCCACGGCACGCGGGTTAAGCGATCGTTCAATGAGGAAAAGACCCAATCGGGAGACATTACCGACAATACCGCACCCAAGCAAGCTTTGGGACGAAAACGCCGTTTTTTAACATACGGCTCATCGGGAATTTGGTCAATAAAATTTTGCGCGTTTTCTACTAATTCTGTGTCTGAATTGGAACGAGTTTTAAGAGAATTGAGTAAAAAGGTTTCCAAAGCGCCCTCACTGTGGGGCGGTACCGCGATCGCCAGCACTGTTAACCGATGGCTTTCCGGAGGCGTTTTCCGCGGGTCTGTGCGCGCATTGACCCATTCCCCCAGTTGCAGATTGTCCCTATTTTCTAATTGACTGTCCCTTGCCCACTGGGCGATAATTTCTACAGATTCCGACTGGTTGCGGGTATCGCGATCGAAAAATACCACAATTTTTGCCACTCGATTCTTCGGTTCTCTCTCCCGGCGCGTGCGTTCGATCGCTGCTTTCAGTTTGACCGGAATTTCATCAATTCCGCCACAGCCCCAAATACCCACTTCTCCCTCGGATTTTTCGGGATGCGCGTAACCAGTTTAAGACTTCGTTATTGCGATCGACTTGAAAGTTAATCACTTTTTTTTTGATGTTATGACTACCCCAATCGCTGGAGAAAATAGCTGATGAGAATTGCGTCGGTCTTTCCTTCGCCAAAAATCATCCGTTTCATCAGCGCAACTCCAATTCATACTTATGGCGGCTTTCATACGCCTCGCGACCGGTTAGCGGCCAAACTTCTGGAATCCCCGCCTCTGCAGAGGGTTTAATCGTGAAGATGCGAACTGGGTCTTCTTCTGAATTGACAACTGCCCCATTTTCGCCGTAGAGCGCTTCTAAAAAGCTATCGGCAAATTCAATACTGTGTGAAGTCACAAAGAGCTGGTTATTAAATTCATTGGCATATTTAACTAACAGCGGAATAAATGGGGATTGTGCTGCTGGGTGCAACGTCACCTCTAATTCTTCAATGCAATGGACGCCGTTTTGAAAGATTAACATTTGCCCGAGTAAGTAAAACCATCGCCGCATTCCATCACCAAACGAATAAAGCGGGAGTCGTCTTCCATCTGTAGTGGCGATCGCCACCGGCGCAGGGGTACCATTGGGATAGGGGATCAGATCGATGTCAAGGACTTCGGGAAAGGCTTGCTTCATTTCTGCAATAAATTGACCAAAAATATCATACCGCTTGAGTTGGCTGAAGATGCGAAGGTCTTCTCCGAGGGTTCTATGGTCTAAAATTTCATGTAATGTAGCCGAGCGAAACTGGGGTTTTGCCTCAAATTGAAATTGAGGAAAATATAACTGGTTTTCTAATTTTTCGCCATTGAATTCAACGCTCCATTTTCCTAAATAAGTATCGGGAATATTTCGATGCTGGCTTCGGGTTTCAGCGGTTGGCGAGCGCGCGGGTATAAGCTGGGTGAATCCTCTAGTTTGAGAAGAGAAACTGCCGGACAATTGGCCTAAACCGAGCGGATCTAGGAGAGATAATTCGGCGGCGGGATGAAAGGACGATTTGAGGAGATAGGGTGAAGGAGTATCGAGAGTTTTTGCTGAGAGGGTAAAGGTATAGGGGAGGGAAGAGGTATCTCGAAATAGGCTAAAAATTTTTTCGCCCAGGTCTAACGGGCCGGAAACTGCATTATCCGCTCGGTTCAACACCACCTGACCCATAACGGCGGCTAAATTAAGACCGCAGGCATGGGTGTAAATTGCTTCGAGTATGCTACTTTTTCCCGCATTATTTGGGCCAAAAAAGAGATTAATTTTGCCTAGGTTATTGAGGTTTAAGTGTTTGAACTGACGGAAGCCTTCGATCGCGATCGCGTCATATCGACTGCGAGGGCGATCGGATGGGGAATTGGAATTAGCTGGCGGCATAGGTTGAGTGAGGGAGAAGGGGTGGCATGGGATTATTATAGCGTTTTTCGGCGCGCATTTTTCGGACAATTTATGGAAAAAAAGAACCAGAGGGCGCACCGACGACCCGAGGGAGAATCGGGGTGGCGTCTAGGGAGGGTCAATAATATTTTAGCGGGGGTCAAGGGGGCGGGCTAAAATAATGCCAATTTGTCCATCTACAGCTTCTACATAGGATTGCAAATCTGGAGAGATTTTCACTTCGCCACTGGGAGAAGCGTGAATAAATCCAATTTTGCCATCGGGATATCGATAAACGAATCCGGTATGGGTGACATCGAGTCCGGGGATATCCGTAGCGGTGGCGATGATATCTCCGGGTTGCAGGTGGGGGTAGAGGGTGTAAATTTGATGTTGGGGAATGTATTTGAGTTGAAGTTGATTGAGATTTGCTTCTACATTTTTCAGGCATTGATAATTGGCATTGCTGGCGGCAATTTGGGGGTAGCTGTGCCAGTTGGCGGTCATAAAGTTAAACTGTTTGTGCAGTGGGAAACCGCCGAGTTTTGGGGTAATGTTTTCGACAATATTGCGCGTTTGGTTATCATTAATCCAGTCAGAAAAGTAGTGGAGTCTGCTACAATAGCCGTTGAGCTGTCCGTGACGATAGCGCTGTTCGAGCAAGCGATCGCGAAATCCGGGGTAAGAATAATCTTCCTGGGCAATTCCGCGAGCGATCGCCAATACGGTTTCCACAAATAGTACGCAATCAAATCCTTGCAGGGAAATGGTCAATTGCTCTTGATTGGACTTGTCTAATAATCCGGCGATATAGGGAGTCCCGAGGAATTGTTCGGCGATCGCCTGGATAATTTCCCCCAAGGAGCGATCGAAGAGGTTGCGGGCGATCGCATTTTGCATCATCCGGGCAAAGCGGCGACCATTTTCATCTGGGGGAACCTGCAATCTGGGAGGCAAAACTGGCTCGTGCAGTGGGGGATAATTTTGCAGTGTGGGTGCTTGATTTTCGCTCCAATCTGCGGGAAGTTCGTGGGGGGCGTCATTTTGCGGTGCAGAAGCCGAGAAAGCGGAACGGGGGGGTGCTGCAACCATGAGCGAGTCAGGGGTAGGCGGTGCAGAGCCATCCAGGAGAGTGGCGGGAGCGACGATCGCCGCGCCTAACAGAGTAAATTGTAGCATATTTTGGGGAGTGAATAAATGAAGCATTGGGGAATTTTTGGTCAGTAAAGGTTACTCAGAGAACGCTTCTCGTTTTTCCGGGACAAATTAACTGAACCGGACAAGAAAGCCAGGGTTACATTGTTCGGATAACGAGTCAAACAGAAGCCAGGTGAGAGTGAAAAAGACTCGAAAAATTTCAGGCAATTTTACCGCTATCCGATGGCGGGATAATCGGGAGAGTCCGAGGGAGAAGATGAGCCAGAAGTGGTGGGAGAAACGCCCAAAAAACAGGAAATGGCTTGCCGGACAAGTTAGCCTAGGAGTCAGGGGGAATGCAAGGGAGAGGAGTGGAAATTTACCCAACTTACCAAAGTTTTACCATTACGGTCACAAAAAATTGGCCCAGATTGAGGGGGAAAAGGCTGATTTGGCGGTAGATTGGGGGGAAATGGAGGGGAGGAGGGGATTGAGCACAGGTGGTAAGCGGGGGTAAGGGAAGGAAAAATGAGAGGCTGAAAAACGGCGATCGCCAGGGACAATGCGCCGGTGGTGGGAGAGTGGAAGTAGCGGAGAGGAAAGGGGAAAGGGGGGTGGGATTTGGCTGTTGTTGAGGCGATCGAGTGGGGCGATCGCCTGGATGAGGAAAAGCGGAGGTAGCGGGGGGAGAAACCTCCAGGGCGACAGTTCATGCTTGCGGATTCCTTGGAGGGTGAAAACCGGGGGCTATCCTGACTCATTGGCGATCGCAATAGGGGAGATTTATGTTAAACTGAGTCTTGTTGAAAATTGAACGGCAACAACCATCGTGAGGGAAAGCTCGTGGCAAAAGCAATGAAATAAAGGGATTCTCAAACAATAGATCCGGCACTCATCGCGAGAAAAATTTCAACCCCGAACGCAAGGGTAAGCTTTTGAGTACAAGGTCACGAGGCGATCGAGTCTGGTAAGATGCAGGTTGCACGAGCGAATCCATTTGAAAGCGGGCGCGATCGGCAACGGCGGACCGGGCGAAACGGTGGCAAAATTAACGCAGTATGTAGGCGCAAGAAACGCAGCGTTGGGCAATTTTTATGACTAAATTTGTGTTTGTAACCGGCGGCGTAGTATCCAGTATCGGCAAAGGGATAGTCGCCGCGAGTTTGGGACGGTTGCTCAAATCGAGAGACTATTCCGTGTCGATTTTGAAGCTCGACCCTTATATTAATGTAGATCCCGGCACCATGAGTCCTTTCCAACATGGAGAGGTGTTCGTCACGGAGGATGGTGCGGAAACCGACTTGGACTTAGGACACTACGAACGCTTCACCGATACCTCGATGTCGCGTCTTAACAGCGTCACCCAAGGGTCGATCTATCAGGCGGTACTGAATAAGGAACGCCGGGGGGATTATCAAGGCGGAACGGTGCAGGTGATTCCCCACATTACCCATGAAATTAAAGAGCGGATCCATCGGGTGGCGAGAAATACGAATCCGGATGTAGTGATTACCGAGATTGGCGGAACCGTGGGGGATATCGAATCTCAGCCATTTTTGGAAGCGATTCGCCAGTTTCGCAAAGATGTGGGGCGCAATAACGTGCTTTACATCCACGTGACGCTGGTGCCTTGGATTCCGTCGGCGGGGGAAATGAAGACGAAACCGACGCAGCACTCGGTGAAGGAGTTGCGCTCGATCGGGATCCAGCCGGATATTTTGGTCTGTCGCTGCGATCGCCCGTTGCAACCGGGACTGAAGGACAAAATGTCAGAGTTTTGTGACGTGCCGGTGGAATGCGTCATCCCCGCACAGGACGCCAACAGCATTTACGAAGTGCCCCTGATTTTGGAACGGGAAGGGTTGGCGCAGCAAGCGATCGAGCTGCTGCGACTGGATGAGCGAGAACTGGATTTAAGCCAGTGGCAAACCTTGGTAGAACGGCTATATCAGGGTGGAGAACCCCTGGATGTGGCGATTGTCGGGAAATACGTTCGCCTCACCGATGCCTACCTGTCGGTGACTGAAGCGCTGAAACATGCGGCGATCGCGCTGGGAGTAGAGATCGACCTGCACTGGGTCAACTCGGAAGATATCGAAGCTTACGGGGCGAAAAAATATCTGCAAAACGTTCAAGGCGTGCTGGTTCCCGGCGGTTTCGGCATCCGAGGGGTGGATGGAAAAATCGCCGCCATCCAATACGCCCGAGAAAATACCCTGCCATTTCTCGGCTTATGCTTGGGAATGCAGTGTGCGGCGATCGAATGGGGCCGTAACGTGGCGAAGCTAGAAAATGCCAATAGCGCCGAATTCGATCCCAATACCAGCAACCCGGTAATCAACCTGTTACCGGAACAGCAAGATGTGGTGGATTTGGGCGGTACCATGCGACTCGGATTGTATCCCAGTCGCCTGATCCCCAACACCCTCGCTGCCCGTCTCTATCAAAAAGAGGTGGTTTACGAACGTCACCGCCATCGCTACGAATTCAACAATGCTTATCGCAATTTATTCCTCGAAACGGGATATGCGGTTAGCGGTACCTCTCCCGATGGGCGACTGGTGGAAATTATCGAATTTTCCCATCATCCGTTCTTCATCGCCACTCAATTTCACCCCGAGTTTCTCTCGCGACCGAGTACCCCTCATCCGTTGTTTCTCGGTTTCCTGCAAGCGGCGTTAGCCCACAGTTCCGAGTCACCCGCCCCGGTGGAATCCGAACAGCGATCGCCGGCCCTGAGTTCTCCAGGCCAATCTCGAACCACGACAACGGGCTGAAATGCTGGGAAAAGCGGTGTGAGGAGGTCTTGTGACGTATTGGGTCAAGTTCATTTATGACAGAGAAACCTACGTGGTCGATCTAGAACGGATCGGTGCGTTTTGTCAGTCTCCAAATGGCAAGCTAACCTTTTGGTTGCCAACCAGCCGCAATCCCGTTGTCATCCATCCGCGAAGCAATGCAGAGGCTTATCAAAAGGTGCTTGATTATCTGAAAAAAACCACCCAATACTCCCTAGACGCCTATTGGGTAAAAATTCACTACGAACGAGAAGAATATGACATCGACCTGAATCGAATTAGTTCTTTCTCTTGCTCTCCCGGTAGCCGGAAAATTTCTTTTTATTTGCCCGATAGCGGAATGCAAATTATCATTCATCCGCAAAGCAATCCGGAAGACTATCGCAAGGTAATCGAGTACGTACACAAAACCACGGGATTTCACTTGGACGGCTAAACCAGTGGCGAGGTTGCCCTAAAATGAGTGAATCAGGACTATTAATCCCTTGTTTCTCTCCCCTGATTCACTCATTTACAATTACTTCACTTCTACCCGTTGCCAAGCTAATTTGGCTGCACCGACAATTCCGGCGCGGTTGCCTAATTCAGCCACGACTAATTGCAAATCCCCCCGACAAATCGGCAACACCCGGCGCTCGATTTCTGCTCTCGTGGCGCTTAAGAAAAATTCGGCGCTGGCACTGATTCCGCCACCCAGCACGATCGCTTCGGGTCCGAATACATAAATCAAACTCGCCAAACCGGCACCGAGTTGATGTCCGTAAGTTTCCCAAAATTCCAACGCTTGGCGATTGCCTGCTTTAGCTGCATGACCCAATTCGTCGGGAGTGGTTCGGGTGGCGCGTTGAATCGCCTGCACCGACAGATGCTGTTCTAAGGATCCTTGGTTGCCGCTATGGCACTCCGGTCCGTAGAGATTCAGGGTAATTAATCCCAACTCCCCAGCGGTGCCCGTATGACCGGTAAACAATTTGCCATCGAGAATAATGGCACCGCCCACGCCAGTTCCCAGGGTCAGCATTAGCAGGTTGCGAAACTGGCGACCGGCCCCTAACCAGGCTTCTCCCAACCCGGCGCAGTTGCCATCGTTGGCCAAAATCACGGGTTTGCCGGTTTTTTCGGATAGCCAGTTTCCCAAGGGGACATCATGCCAATTAGCAAGGTTAATCGCTACTTTGGCAATTTGTCCCGAGGGGTCTACAGGACCGGGGGTACCGACTCCGATCGCCAGAGTGCGGTTTTCTGGGTCGAGGGTGGCGATCGCTTCTGCCATGACGCCAAATACGGCTTCTGGCGTGGAGGGTTGCGGCGTCGCCACGCTGACGGCTTGGTGACAGTGACAGCTTCCATCGGCACCAAAGCGGCCTAATTTTATCGCACTTCCCCCGATATCCACGCCGATAACGTAAGGGGTATTGTTGGGTTCTATTACCACATCGGCATCTGTAGTCATAATCTAACCTAAATTTTCCTCTGCTTTATTGTACGAGGTGACGTTAACCTTGGCATAGAATCAACGGGATGCGCGCCGCTTCCAGAACCCCTAGGGTGTTTCGCACTGCATCCGATACAGTTGAGTATAATGCCCGCCTCGAGCCAATAGTTGGTCATGGGTGCCGATTTCCACAATCCGCCCTTTGTCTAAGACGGCGATCCGATCGGCATTTTGCACCGCCGACAATCGATGGGCGATCGCTAACGTGGTGCGATTGCGGCTTAGATTGTCAATTGCCTCGCGAATTGCCCGTTCGGAAATCGTATCTAAGGCACTGGTAGCTTCATCTAAGATTAAAATATCCGGATCTTGCAGCAAGGTGCGTGCGATCGCCAATCGTTGCCGTTGTCCTCCGGATAAGCAAATTCCGCGATCGCCAATCTTCGTCTCGAATCCTTGGGGCAATTCTAGAATAAATTCATATGCATTTGCTTGTTTCGCGGCCTCAATCACTTCCGCCTCGGTGGCATGCGGTTTCCCATAGGCAATATTCTCCAACACCGAGGCATTAAATAACACAGTTTCTTGAGTGACAATTCCCATCGCCTTTCGCAAGCTTTTGACATTGAATTCCCGCAAATCCCTGCCATCTAGGGTAATTTTACCCGCAGTGGGGTCGTAAAACCGAGGTAACAACTTCGCCACGGTGGATTTTCCCGCCCCTGATGCCCCGACTAAGGCTAAGGTTTCTCCCCGGTAAAGCTGGAAATCGATGCCGTCCAAAACCGGTTGGGCGCGATCGCCATAGGCAAAGGAAACGCGATCGAAGCGGATTCCTTGGGCGATCGGCACATAATGGCAATTCCCATTTTGAGAAAAGGGTTTGTTATCTCGCCGCAAAAATTCATTCACGGCTTTTATACTGCTGGCGCGATTGGCAAATTTGCTGCGAAATCCGTTCAATTGGGCAATTAAGGGCAACAGGCGAAACAGCAGGAATAAATAAGTCAGCAAAATTGCTGAAAGCGAGGCCACTTGGGTGGGAAAAAATGCATTTCCCAGTCCGACAATTAGCAGAATGGCAAATAGACTCATCACTTCCGATAGGGGGGCGATCGCTGCCGAGTTGGCTTGGGCTAAAAAATCGGCTTGTTCGCAGTTTTCAATCGCCTGCAATAAGCGCCGATATTCTTTTTCTTCATTGGCGGTGGCTTTGATGAGTTGGATGCCAGTCAGGGTTTCCATCACGCGAATGGAATATTCTTGTGAGGTTTCGGAAAAGCGTTTGCCAAAATGCCGAGATCGGGCGATGAAATGCTGATTGACGGCGGCGATCGCGCCGACAACTGCGGTGGAAACTAGGGTTAATGGGGGCGAAATCGAAATCAACAATCCGAGAAATACCAATACCGCGATCGCCGCGATCGCCATCCGAATTCCATTGCGAATCGAACTCGCCGCCCGATTGATTTCAATTCCCAAACAGTTGACCAAATCCCCGAGTTTTGTGGTATGATAAAATTCTAGGTCAATTTCGAGTAACAGTTGAATTCCTCGCCCCCGCAAATCCGCAGTCAGCGATCGGGTGAGGGAATTGGCCATAATGGCATTTCCATATTGCGCTAAATTTCGCAACATTACC
This sequence comes from Phormidium sp. CCY1219, assembly GCF_055795085.1. Lineage (NCBI taxonomy): Bacteria > Bacillati > Cyanobacteriota > Cyanophyceae > Oscillatoriales > Oscillatoriaceae > Phormidium > Phormidium sp. CCY1219. The sequence continues at coordinate 24,725 of NZ_JAYFEQ010000836.1, forward strand.
AGCAATACCACCCCGCCCGTCATCGCCGCTAAATGATGTGTGGGCGACAGCGCATCAAATGCCGTGACGAGGCGATCGAGTATTAACGGTGCATCGCTAAAATCCACCGGATTGCCCACAAATTCTACCAAAATCGGCACGATTAAAGTGGCGCTGACTCCATTAAAAACCGATTCGGCGAGACCCAGAAAAATGGCGATCGCAATAGCCCCGGGATGGCGTTTCACTAAATCCAAAAGCAGTTTATTTTCACTCATAGATAGATAGCCATTTTCGATGCAAATAAAATCCTTTTTTAGGTGGTAAAGTGCCCAGCATATTCACCGATATATTCCGATTATTGCCCCTTTAGCAACCCAGCGCGATCGCCCTTGTCCACGCAAATAATGCCTTCGGTGACTAAGCGAGAAATCAGCGGTAAAATATCAGCCTGTAGGTCAAACTGGGGCAATCGACTAATAACCTGTTTGAGGGTAAAAGTTTCCTTGGCAAACAACCAGTCCAAAAACTCCCGAGGTAAGCCTTTCAGGGCAATGGATTTATTTCCCACAAAAATGTTATATTCATCGTTTTCCAGGGATTCGATTCGCACTCGTTGAAAGGGCGGACGCTTAAATTGGGTATTGAGTTTATCCCGAAAGATATCGTAGCCCATTTGATAGGGAAAAGAATAGGGAATGGGTGGTTTTTCTAAACTGGCGAGATAGTTAGCATATTGGGTACTGAGGGAAGGGTCGAGTAAGTAATCGATGAGGCGGTGAATTAAGCCATCAATTTGAGCCGTCATTTGGGTAGAATCTTGAGGGGCGATGGGGGATAGGTTTTGACGCCACTCTTCTTTTTCCTGCAACTGCGTGACTAACCAATCGACAAAATCAACGCCGGTTTGACAGTCAATTCCTAAGGTTAAATGCAAGGAAGGCTCATCTACTGCGATCGCATAATGCCAATGACCCCGAGGAATATATAAAACATCACCGGGATTGAGGATGCAGTGCAGATAAGGGTCTGTAGTCGGCGGGGATAAATCCGAGGAGGGATGAACGGATAAAGGGTATTTAAAGGTGTCTCTAAACACCAACCATTCTTTTTGTCCGGCAATTTGCAAGATAAAGACTTCATGGGTGTCGTAATGACACTTAAATCCCTGTTCTCCGGGCCAAGAGCAGTAGCTATTGACCTGGGTGCGATGACCGATTTCATAGCGCAATGCGGCGGCAAATTGGGCGATTTCGGGCAAGCGGGTATGGAGGCGATCGATGATGAGGGTTGCACCTTCTTGACAGCGCTGGATTAAACTATCGCGATCGTCGCTTGGGGATAAGATTTCGCCATGTTTCGAGAACCGCAATTCCGGATGACTGATATTATGGAAATTTAACAACTCGTTGAGTTTGTCCCAGGAAAATAGATGACTCAGTTTGTCTGGCGATTCTGCTTTGATGAGTAATCCTTCTTGACTCCAATTCTCCGAAAAAAATTGTTTCAAAGAATAGGGATACAGGAGGCGGGAAAAGGCTTTCATTTTTTTTGTAAAGTACCGCATTATTTTAATGTATCATGCTTCAGGCATTTTTCAACATATAACCAGATATTTTTGGCAAAAAATAACGCACCTAATCTGGTGCGTTAGAAACAGCAATTCTTGATTAATAAGCCGAGAAATGGTTTAGTCGCCAATGGAGTTTAGCGGCGACCTCCGGCATCTACATCGTAGCCATAATCCACATCTTGGCCATCCATTGTCAGGGGAGTGCGGGTGCGACGGGGGGGATGAAGGGTGGTGACTTTAATTTGGATGCGGGGTTTTTCGAGAACGGCGGTAGAAGAAGAATTGGCTGGCATAATCAGTGACCTCCTAGTTAAAAATTACGGGGTATTTGGCGTAGAATTACGCGCTTTAATAAGAATTAAATGGTTAGATTCGGATGGAGAATTTGAGGGGGAATCAATCAAAACGGTTCGCGTCAAATTCGTAGTTGAAATCGGAATCTTCTGAACCCGGATTGGAATTGCGCGATCGCCCGCCAGTTTGGGTAACATTCATTTGAATGCCGCCGGGGGTCACCAGAGAACCATCGGGGCGGGTGATTGTATAAGCATCGAAGTCGTCATCATCCATATCGCCGACGAGGGTTAAGGGTTCCCCGGGATTAACGGCGATCGCGCCTTCCCCTTCCGGAATGCCATCCACGAGAATTTGCCCATTACCCGTATCGAAGAGGAAACTATCCGGTTCCGTGCGCGCTACAACGGTGCCAGTGAGGGTCATCATGCCCATGCCGGTGAGCGGATCGGTGGCGACGGGTGCGGGTGTAACCGGCAGGGGTGCCAGGAGCGATCGCGCCCCTGCGGCGATTTGTTGCGCCATTGCTGGATTATACATGGGATTCCCACTGCCGATCCGACCTTCTGCCGCGCCGTACATCACAAAGTGTTCCCAAGGATCTGCCCCTGCTGCTACTACATCCGGATTATTGCTTTCGTAAAAACTGCGGTCGAACAGTTCCGGCATCCGCCCTTCAGAGGCTCCGTAGCGGACGAAATGCTGCCAGGGATCGGCTCCTGCCGCCGCTACATCGGGATTGCGGGTTAAATAGTCGGAGGTATTGAATCCAGACCCGATTGCCGGATCCGCGATCGGCATGGTGGGATTCAGCGGTTGAGCGATTTGTGTGCCGCCCAGAATCGCCGATCCATCGGCACGAGTAATGGAAAATGTATCGATTTCCGTCCCATCCCATTCTCCCACTAGCACATTGACTTGTTCCCCGAGGTTCAACCCCAGTTGATTCGCCCGCAAGGGTTCGGTATCGACGATCGCACTTCCGCCGGTCCAATTCAAGATAAAATCATCGCCGTTGTCGGCAAATCCGCCCACCGTTCCGGAAATCACTGCACCCGGTTGGATGCCGATCGCGGTGTTGGTTGGTTGTACGAAATCAAAGTCCATTGTTCTCATCCTCGGTCTGTTTCAGCGTTATTCTTAGCTTCGGCGATGAATCTAAAATAATTATTAAGGCAACATGAGAAGATTCTCACTGAGGCGGCGATCGCTTCCCTGGGGCAGATTGAGGGTTTACGATAAAACCAGATAACCCCACAGGCGATCGCCGCAAGGAAAGCAAAGATGACGGAGATTTTACCCATTGGCAGCGTCTTGACCACCGATGCCCAAGGATTTATTATGAATGAATGCAGTTTGGAGAAAATCTCGCCGCCGTGGAATCTAGTGGTGGAAGAGATAAAATCGGCTTATTTGCGCCATTTAGGCAGCACCCTACACAGCATTTACCTGCGCGGATCCGTACCGCGCGGGCAAGCAATACCGGGCATTTCTGATGTGGATACCTTTGCGGTGGTTTTGGGCGATCGCGAAGCCTTGGATTTGTCCTGGAAACGCGAATTTCAAGAGTTTATTACCACACAGTATTCCTTTTGTCAAGGGGTTGAACTCACATTAATTCCCCTCACCGATATTTTCCAAACGCGCCGCGATCGCCCGAATCCAATTCAACTGTTAATCAAAACTCAAGCCCTCTGTATTTTTGGCGAATCCTCGCGGGAGATTCTCCCGGGAATTAAACCGGGAATTGATGCTACAATTCAGGCATGGACGATTCGCCGCGATATTACCAAAGTCATGGAAGATTTGCAAGCCTTAGAGAACGATGGCACATGCGACGAACGGTTCGTGCAAAAAGTTTGTAGCTGGATAATGAAGCGCATTCTTCGCACCGGCTTTGAGTTAGTGATGGAACGAGAGGGCGTTTATACCCGGGATTTATATCCCTGTTGGGAAATTTTTTCCCGCTATTATCCCCGAGAGAAAGACCACATGAAACGAGCATTACAATGGGCGATCGCACCCGGAACTAACCCCCGGGAAATCCGGCCTTTTTTAGAGAGTTTTGGCGGCTGGTTAATCGCGCAAGTTGAGGAAAACTTGTTGCCAAAATAAGACCATTTTCACAGCATTAATAATGTAAAAGTGCAAAAGATTTCCAACGTTTTTGTACCAGTATGCTGAGTCTCGGGTGGGGCGGATTAAAAAATAGCCCGCGTCGGCGGGCTTTGTCCGAATAGTCCCACCCTGAAGGGGTGCGGATATTTTCACACCCTTATTCGTTTCGCATTTTGGGATTGACAAATTCGTTCAATCCTTCTCCGAATAAAGATAATCCCACCACCATTAGGGTCATGGTACAACCGGGGAAAAATGCGGTCCACCAGATACCAGTGGGAAGGGCATCGAGAGCTTGACGCAAATCGTGACCCCATTCTGGCACTTCTTCGGGAAGGCCCAATCCGAGAAAACCCAATCCGCCGAGGACCAAAATTGCATCAGCGGCGTTGAGGGTAAACAATACCGGTACGCTTTGGATCACATTTAGAAATAAGTAGCGCGAGAGGACCCGCCAGGTGGAAGCGCCCATTGCTTGCGCCGCTTCGATAAACAGTTCGGTTTTGACGCTGACGGTGTGATTGCGAACCACCCGATAATATTGGGGAACATAGGCGATGCTGAGGGCGATCGCGGCATTCCAGATTCCGCGTCCCACCACAAATGCCAGGGTAATCGAAAGCAACAATCCGGGCAAGGTGTAAATGGTATCCATTAAGAATAACAAAACCCGGTCTAATCTTCCCCCTAAATATCCGCTAACCAAACCGAGGGGAACCCCGATCGCCATACTGAGTGCGGTTGCCAAAATCACCACTTTCCAGGCGACTACACTGCCCATCAAGGTGCGACTAAACACATCATATCCCAGGCGGTTGGTACCAAACCAATGGGTCCAGGAAGGGGGTTCGTGAATCGGGTTGCTCAAAAATTCGGTGGGGTCTTGCAGGATTCCCCACTGGATGAACAACGGCGAGAAGATGGCAATCAAGATGAAGGTCAGGGTAATGGCAAGTCCCACCCACATCATTTTGGTGGAGAGGGTGGGGCGATCGGTTAACCGCAAAAAGCGCGGTACGCGGGATTTGGTGATGGTCATCGATGGAATTACCTCAGGGCGGAGAGTATTTTACAACAATCTAATTGGGTTGCATTCCCCAATCCGGGCGATCGGGAAATTTCAGACAGTCAGTTTGCTGGCTCAATTCCCTTCATTTCCCCATAGCTGGCGCGAGAACGTGGGTTTATATTTACCATGTTTTGTCAATTTTGTCGAGAGTTTTTTAGCAGTTGGGAAAATATTTTGCTCTGGTAACTTCACCCCGGGCAAATCCCCCACAACCCATGTCATTGGTCATTGATTATTGGTCATTTGTGGGTGGTTATTTGTCATTTGTCCTTTGTCATTGGTCATTGGTCATTGACCGACCTACTTATTCTAAAATTGGCAGATGGTTGAGGCCAATTTTGGCGGCGAGTTGGGTATTTTCATGGGGGAAGGGAATTCGGTACTGAATGCGCGGTAACAAAGCTTGCCATTCTGGTGCGGTTAAGGGGGTTTCGATGAGAGAAATTTCGGGGGTTTCTTCTCCCGCGTCCAGGTCTTCTCGGGAGAATAAGTTTAAGCCAATAGTAGCTAAAATTAAATCCGGTTGCATGTCCGAACTCTCCGGAAGGGTGCTGCATTCGATGAGGATGGTGATGTTTCCTGGGTTGGGATGCTCGATGATGGGGGCGATCGCAGTTTCTAATTCTTGCAGGAGGGTTTCCTCGGGTTGATTCCAGTCGGGAAGGGCGATCGCATTGGTCTCGGTGAGGTTGAATTGAGCCAAAAAACTCTCGTCTATCTCTCCAGATTTGACCGCTTTTAAAATCGCTCGCACGTGAATCACTTGTCCGGGAGATTCTTGATGTTCGAGTTGAACGATACTGAAAGCTCCTTTAAATCCATAGCTGCGACAGAGTTCGAGATAAGCGGGAAATTCGACCGCATAATACATGAATGAGTTAATATTCCAATAGCTGACATGAGTGGGGTCTTGAAATGCTCCCCTGCCATCGGTAGAAGGGACAAAAATATCGACTTTTCCGTTTGGTTTGCAAATCCGCCAAATTTCATTCATGGTTTGAATTCTATCGGGCAAATGCTCGATAAAGTCATGCGCTCTAACTTCATCGACGCTACTATCGGGAAAGGGAAATTGTTGGGTGAGATCGGCGACAATATCCACGTTAGACCAGGGATAAATATCCACGCCGATATACCCGGGTGGTTTTTTTGCTCCACATCCTAAGTCAATGCGAAGGGGTTGGGAGGTTGGGGTTAGTATCTGCGGTACGGGAGGGTGCTGTGCGAGTCCTGCGCCGTGGAGGGAACAGTAATGTTTGGTCGGATGAAAAGACTGTTGCAGCAATGAGGAAATATCGTAAGTCGAGCCGTAGGAAATGTCTAAGGGAATTCCCCATTTTTGTTTAAATATTTCCCAGTTTTTTAATAACAGTTTTTGGCGATATTTTTTGCCTTGGGTTTTAAAGCTTTGACTGCCAAAATGATGGATAAAGCAGCTTTGGGCGATCGCAGCTTGGAAGCCGGCGATCGCGGCGCGGATGCAAAAGTCGTCGTCTTCAAAATTACCGAGGCCGTAGCGGGTATCTAATCCGCCAATTTTGTCCAGTACGGTGCGCTTAATCAGCAAACAAAATCCCACTACCCGCCAGGAATATACCATTTCTCCCTGCCGTTTTTTCCCCCATTCGCTGGCAAATTCTGCTAACCCTTCCAGGGAGTCGATGGGGTAGTTGACTTCGGCAATTCGTTGCGGGCCGGAAATGTAATTGGTCACCGGTCCGACGAGACCGACTTGCGGATGGGTTTGGGCAACGGCGAGCAATCTTTCCAGCCAATTCGGCGTGACCACCGTATCGTTATTGAGTAAAAGAACATAAGCTCCTTCGGCGATCGCCATGCCTTGATTATTACCCACCGCATAGCCGAGATTTTCGCTGTTGAGAATCAGTTTCACCCTCTGACAGCAATCAGGGGGTGAATTGGCCGATTTCTGCTGCGATGCTTGCCACTGACGCCGCCATTTGATTAAATATTCATCGGTGCCATCTGTTGACGCATTATCCACCACGATCGCTTCATAAGGAATCGTGGTATGCTCCTGAATGCTGGCCAAGCATTTTTGGGTATAATCGAGCTGATTGTAAGCCAGGATAATAATCGAGACGAGGGGCGATCGCTCGGTTCCTGCAAGGGGCGGATGCACGGATGGCGCTGGATTCATCACGGCTTCAATCTCCGATAATTTTTAACTCCCTATTGTACCAGTTCGCGGCGGTGGGAAAAATCAGTCAATCCACATGGATACCGGGCGATCGCCGATAGGGACACAGCACTGCTGTGTCCCTACGTTACCACTGGAAAAAAAATCGTTGATTTTCCGGTCGGTAGAACCTACGGCGTTGCCTTCGAGAGCGGATCGCAATCAGAGGAAACCGGGAAAAACCGGGCTACAGATGCTTTTCAATCTGTTCGCGATACTGACTTTTTTGCTTAACGCCTTTCATTTCATGCACCAGGTCTTTATTTTTGAAAAACTGAACCGTGGGGGTACCGATGATGCCGGCATTATCGGCAATTCCGGGGTCTTGGTCGATGTCGATTTCCACGAAATGAATTTTCCCCTCGAATTCATCCACCACCTTGTTTAAAATCGGTTTGAGGGTGTGGCACGGCCCGCAGGTGGGGGAGACGTATTTCACCATAATCACGCGATCGCTCTCGTGGTAAAGCTTCCGCAAGGCATATCCCCCGGCGTGGCGCGTTTCTTGGATATCGAAGGTCTCTTCCGTATCTGCTGCTTGCGCTTTTTCTTCCGGTTCTGGCGCTTTTTCCGACTCTTCGGTTTGATGGAACTCTTGCGCTAACCCTTTTTCGGCTAACAAACGTTCCGCCAACATCGCCCCCATGCAACCGGTTCCCGCCGCCGTGACTGCTTGGCGGAATTCGTGGTCCTGGACGTCACCCACGGCGTACACGCCTTCGACGCTGGTTTCTACGGAGTTGGGTTTGGTGACCACGTAACCGCGTTCGTCGAGTTCTAATTGCCCTTTAAACAGTTGCGTGTTCGGGGTGTGACCGATCGCGTAGAACAATCCCTTGACGCGCAGTTCGTGTTCTTCCCCGGTTTGCTTGTTCTTGATTTTTATCCCTTCCATGCGACCATCTTCGCCACCAAACACATCCTGTGCCTCGGTATTCCAGTGAACGGTGATTTTCGGGTTCTTTAACACCCGGTCTTGCATCGCTTTCGAGGCGCGCATTTGATCCCGGCGCACTAACAGGTTCACGTGACTGCCGTATTTGGTCAAATATACGGACTCTTCGGCGGCGGTATCGCCTCCGCCCACTACCGCGAGATCCACTCCTTTAAAGATGGGACTCGCCCCATCGCAAATGGCGCAGGCGGAAATGCCGTGACTCCAGAATTGATGTTCGTTGGGCAGTCCTAGGCGTTTCGCGGTGGCACCGGTGGCAATCACGAGGGTGTGGGTCTTGAATTCCCGTTCGTCGGATTTGACCACAAAGGGACGCTGACTCAGGTCTACTGAGGTGACATCTTCGGTGTACAGTTCCGCCCCCCATCGCTTCGCCTGTAGTTTCATCCGTTCCATGAGTTGCGGTCCGGTGATGCCTTCGGGAAAACCGGGGTAGTTCTCCACTTCGGTGGTGGTCATCAGTTGCCCGCCAGGAATACCTCCCACCTGAAACCCTTCAAATACCACGGGTTTCAGGTTGGCGCGGGCGGCATAAATGGCGGCGGTGTATCCGGCAGGTCCAGATCCGATAATGACTAGGTTTTCAACTGCAGGGTTTGCCATTGGCTTCTATCCAAACTCATAACGACTTCGTTTTAAGCCTATTATAACGGCTTGCTAACCATTATCGGTGATTTGAGTCACCTCAACCGATGGAGGGGGAGGAAACTGAGGCGATTTCAAAACAGCAATCGGTTTTTGGTGATTGTGAATTGTCAATTGGCAACTCAATCGGGCGCGGGAGAAAAACCGCGCTGCAGAATGTGGGGCGTTGAGCGCTACGATAAGGTCGAGATGTTAAGGGTGATAACAAGCGATGGAACGAGTGCTAGAACCGGAAGTGATGGATACCTGGGAAGATGCGGTGGAATACGATGCGATGGATTTTGTGGAGGTGAATACGGCGTTTGCGGAAAGCGCGATCGCCCTCGGACCACAAGCAGGAACCATCCTCGATGCCGGCACGGGAACTGCCCGGATTCCGATTATTATCTCTCAGCGTCGTCCCGAGTGGCACATTACCGCGATCGACTTATCGGAAAATATGTTGAAAGTGGGGGCGCAAAATGTGCAGCAGGCGGGTTGTGAGGCGCAAATTCAGCTAGATTTCGTGGATGCGAAGCAGATGCCTTATCCCGACGATCGCTTTGATTTTGTCATCTCCAATAGCATCGTGCATCACTTGAGCGACCCGATGCCATTCTTCCGCGAACTCAAGCGGGTGCTAAAACCGAATGGGGGGATATTTTTGCGGGATTTAATGCGGCCTGCGGATGTGGCAACAGTGGATGGGTTGGTTGCCCGGATTGGCGAGGAGTATAACGAGTATCAGACGAAGTTATTTCGCGATTCTCTGTTTGCTTCCTTTACTTTACCGGAAGTGAGGCAAATGCTGGCAGATGCTGGGTTGTCGGGGGTGGAAGTATATGCCTCTTCCGATCGCCATTGGACCGCCCAGCGCTCTTGGCAACCGGAACGGTAATTCGGTCGAGGATTATACGCGATCGGCGGCAGAGCCTCCAGAGGTCGTTCCCAGCATGAGCTGGGAACGAGGGTGTTATACTAAGGGGGTATAAGTGTGATAGACGCGATCGCCGAAACAGACAAAGCGAACTTGGGCGATCGCCGGATTGGCGGAGAGAAACTGCTTCACCTCTCCCACGGCAATTCGGGCGGCGCGGTCCAGGGGAAATCGATAGACGCCGGTACTAATTGCCGGAAAGGCGATAGTTTTGATATCATGTTGTAGGGCTAAGTGCAAGCTATTTCGGTAGCATTGGGCGAGCAATTCATCTTCGCGATCGCCCCCGCCATGCCAAACCGGACCGACGGTGTGAATCACAAATTTAGCTGGCAAATTGTAGCCACTGGTGATTTTAGCCTCTCCGGTTTGGCATCCGTGAAGTTGGCGACATTCCTTTAATAAATCCGGGCCGGCGGCGCGATGAATGGCACCATCCACGCCACCGCCGCCGAGGAGAGTTTCATTTGCTGCATTGACGATCGCATCGACCTGTTGTTTGGTAATATCGCCTTGGATGACTTGGATTTTCTCGGTCATACGCTCACTATTAAAACGAGGACATGGAGGAATCAGCGGGAATGAGGAAAGAAATCCAAAAATGGAAGTCGTTGCGATCGCAGCTTGTCTTCGAGAATCAATGGTGCAAAGTTCGGCGCGATGAAGTGCAACTTCCCAGCGGCGAAATAATCGATGACTTTTATGTAAACCTGCGCCCCGATATCGCCCTGGTCTTTCCCCTAACTCAGAATAACGAAATTGTCTTCGTCCGTCAATACCGACATGGGGTAGGAGAAATTTTACTCGAATTACCCGCCGGAGCTTTCGATCCGGAAACTGAAATTGCCGCCGAAGCAGCAGCGCGAGAAATGACCGAAGAAACCGGCTATATTTCCGAAGAACTGATTCCCCTTGCTACCCTTTACGATAATCCGGTGAAAGACACGAATGCCATTCATGTCTTTTTCGCGAAAAACGCGCGCGATGGCGGGGGGCAAAAGTTAGACTTAACCGAACAAATCGAGGTAGTATTAGTGCCCGTTTCGCGAGTCATGGAAAAAATCAACCGGGGGGAAATTTGCGTTTCGGGCAGTGTTGCGGCTGTTTTTTTAGGATTGAATTTTTTAAACCAACAAAAAAACATAACTTAAAAAAAAGGTGGGCATTCGCCCACCTTTTTTTTTACCATCCCATCGTGCCCGAACTGCCTTTAAACGGACCGACAATTTCCTTGGTAATCCAACCGCCGTAAAAATCCCCTGCTTGGGCGTCTACTTGTTCGCCATCCACATAACAGGCATCCATTTGATTGGCATAAAACCCCAGAGAATTTTTGATGGGAGAAAACTTCGACGTGGGTACGGGGTAAGACCACGCCCCATTTTCCACTGATTTATCGCCGACGGTGACGCTGTAGTAATTCGCCACCCCTTTCCACTCGCAGAAACTGCGGCGATCGTTTTTGCTGATATATTCCATTTTGATGTCTTCCGTGGGAATATAGTACACCGGCGGGTGACTGGTTTCGAGGACTCGTTGGGCGCGATGGGTATCCGCAATGGTTTCGCCGTTGAAGATAACTTGAATGTGTTTGGAGCACTCTTCTAAGCGCGGAGGGCGGGGATAATCCCAGACAGATTCTTGTCCCGGACCGGGTTCGATTCGTTGAGGGCGCATAATCATTTTAGAGGGTCGTTGTTTGGGGTTGTATGGAGTTTAATTTAGTTATTATAGCGCGGCTAAATTATTTTTTCAACTGGGTTTGGGGAGAATTGGCAAGGAGTTGACCCAGGTTGTGCTTTCACCCTGGGCGAGTCAGGGATTGCTCCTCATTTTCACAAATTTATTTTCCGACTTGAGGAGGGTTAGCAGAGGAAAGTGCTGGGTTTCCAGGGGATGCCGGATTGGGGACACTGGGGGAGACAGGCGATCGCACTCCAAAAGCGATGCACCGCCCTCTATTTTCTGGCTGATTCAACTCACTTTGCGATCGCCCATCTCGGGGAAAAGGAATCCCGGGGGAATAAAACCGGGGAAATGGCGGTTAAAAATGCATTCCTTGGGCGATATGCGCTTTTTTTATTGTTAATTAATTGGGAAAAGCCGATAAAATGTTCCCAATCGGGAGGGAAGCTTTTTTATCCCCGATGGGGGAAAGAAAATCCGGAAGGGTTGTAAAACAACTGAAAAATACCCCCTTTGGGGGATGGCAAAATACCGGAAAAGATGTTTGTTAAAATTGAGAAAAAGTAAAACGCAGGAATCGAAAAACTTTTATAAAATTGCTGCGTCTTTTTTTTAGAAGCAAGTAAAGCTAGGAGTAGAAAATCGATGAAACCTTATGCAACAGTATCCACTTTAGTATTAACTGGAATTTTGTCTTTGACGGCGGGTCTGTGGGGGATAGAAGCGGCGCGGGGGGAAATGGCGGAATTGCCTTTCTCGCGGATCTTGGTAGCGAAAGGCGATCGCGACTTTGATGATGATGACTTGCCGCGATCGGTGCAAAGTGCCGTGGTGCGGGATTTATCGCGCCGTGCCAATATTTCCGAACGTCAGATCCGGGTGGTGGAGGCGAGTGAGGAAACCTGGCCCGATAGTTGTCTGGGACTGTCTAGAGGAGGAGAATTTTGCTCGCAAGTGCTAACCGAAGGATGGCGGGTGGTGCTGAGCGATGGACGCGATCGCTGGGTGTATCGCACTGACGAAACCGGGGCGGTGGTGCGCCTCGCCGCCGGTTCAAACGTGACCGGTAGCGTGCCCCAATCGGTGGCTAATTCGGTCTTGCGCGATGTGTCCCGGCGGGTGGGACAACCGAGGGAGAGCTTGCAAATTGCCAAAGCGGTGCAGAAAACCTGGCCGAATGGATGTCTCGGGGTTTCTCGCCCGGGACAGGTCTGCACCCAAGCGCTGGTGGAAGGATGGCAAGTGACGGTCATCAGCGATCGCAACCCGGGACAGCGGTGGATTTATCATACCGATAGTAGCGGCGATCGCATTGTGCTAGCCGAGAGCTACGACAGTCAATCCACCCGGGGGTCGGGGTTCGATACTGCGGAGATTGCGCCCTTGCCGATTCCGCACAACGAATTGCCACAACCCCTCTCGCGAGGGATAGTGTTTCGGGCGATTAGCAGTGGCGGATTTGCCGGACGCACTTACGAGACGGTGCTGATGGAGGATGGTACCTTGATTCAAGTGCAGCGCGGGTGGGGAAATGCCACCGATCGCGATCGGCGCGTCACCCGGATTCCTCGCCGGGACTTGCGCCGCTTTCAGCGCTTGCTGGCACGCGCCCAGTTCGCTCGCTACGATGGGTTGAGCTATGGTGCCCCTGAAGGCGCTGCCGATTATATTACCGTAACGCTTTCTAGCGATTCGAGTACCTGGCGATATGCGGATATCGTGCAAGAAAACTTGCCGGACCATTTGCAGCAGGCGATCGGCTCCTGGAATCGGATCGTCACCCAACTTTACCGCTAATCGCCGGATGTCAAATTCCCCGCCAACCGTGGGTTTTTAGGGAAATCTGTACTTTTTCGGGATCCCACCGTGGCGTCTTTTGACCTTCAATCCCTCCGGAAGCACCGGGGGGACGTTTTTTCTGTGGGTGGCGATCGCCTAGGGGGGGGAGTGCCAGGGGGAGGGAATTTGTCGCCTCTGATGTGGAGCGATCGCTCCGGAAGCCGCGATCGTTCGTTATTCTTCAGGTGGGGAGGAATCCGACGCTTAACCCTACTTTTGGGGAACTCGCATCTGAGGTGTTGATGTCTACGTTGCTGGTTTGGTGGTTTTCCATCCCCCACACCGGGCGCGGTTCCCGAGAATTCGGGCGCGACTGGGGTTCACTGATTTCACAGGAGGTGCTATGGATACCGAGAACAAACGCCCCCCAACCAAACCCCCCCAACCCCTGATTCTTGCTTTTATGCTGACTGGGGCGCTGCTGCTGCATACTCATCCCAAGGTGACGCCGGAGGCGCGGGCATTACCCGATCCGATCGCCACCGCGTCAAAATTTTTGCACAGTACCCGCACGTTTCTCAGTCACACCATCGATCCCTACCGTCTTCCCGACGCGATCGCAGAAGCAGTTCGCCAAGACTTATCCCAAAAACTCGGAATTGAGGTTTCCAAACTGCAAATTACCGACTACCGTCGCGAAAACTTGCCCCAACCCTGTGATGACAAGGCGATCGCCGAGAAAACTTGCGATGGCGCGCCGCAGGAGGGATGGCGGATTGTGGTCTCGAATTGGTGGGTCTATCGCAGCGATTTGCAAGGCGACGCGATCGCCCTGGAGACTCCGGATGTTCCCACCAGTTATCTGCCCGATACGGTAGCGAGTGCGGTGTTAGAAACTGCTGCGCGCCGTTCCGGTTTACAAATCTCCGAGTTGAGTATTGAGCGGATCGACTCGCGCCAGTGGAACAGTGCTTGTTTGGGATTGCATCCCCCCCATACCCCTTGTTACCAGGAAAAAATCCCGGGTTGGCAAATCGCGATCGCCACTCCACAGGGTCGTTACATCTATCACACCGATAACACAGGCGAGGTGGTATTGTTCAATTCTGCCTTATCCTCCGCCCACAGCAACCCCGTGGAACCCCCTTTACCCTCAGAACTCGTGGTAGCGGTCAAGCAAGATTTATCGGAAAAAGTGGGGATTGCGCCCACAGGGTTGCAGGTGATGGAGTATAGTCGCCAAACGTGGGGCGATCGCTGTCTGGGTCTGCTCAATTCCGATGCAGTTTGCCAACCTCTCCCCGTGGACGGATGGCGGTTGGTGTTATCCAATGGTGAGACCCGCTGGGTTTACCGCACTGACGCCGAGGGTCACACCGTGGGATTAGAAACCTCCATCCCGGACGAACTGCCGCCGTCAAATTCTCAATAAGCAATCGAGCATTTTACCTTTTTTGTTTTTCAATCCAAAAAATTGTCAGTTGTCAATCCGTTACTTTTATTCCGTCGCACATTCAATTTGCATAATTGCCGATTAAATTGAAAGCGCCTTTTGCCGGGGATAGTCTCACCAATTCGGGGTGCTAAACCTGGGAAATCATTGATTTTTTGTCCCATTAGGGTGATTATAGGCGTCAAATTGGCGAAAATTGGCGAAAATCAGAGGATTGAGCCTTGGGGTTCCCGGGAAAAATGGCAGAGCAAATTATGCAATTTAAGTGAACTTTATTAAAACTTTATTAAATCTACGGTTTTCCGGTCGAGATTGTGTTGATTTTAGTCTAAGGGTTTGGTAGAATTCCTTATCAAACAGTAGATGAGTTCGGAAATGACGATCGTTCACCCTGGACATTTTGAACCCCCTTGCCAAAACGTTGCTGGCGATCGCGAAACTGGCGCGTTGTCGGTAGTCCGCCCAGAGGAACCGACATTTTACTATTTCGCCTATGGGTCTTGCATGTGCCCGGTAGATTTGAAGCGATCGCTCGGAGAAAGCACCTATCCCTACATTGTCGGACCGGCGACCTTAGAGGGGTATCGGTTAGTGTTTTATGGGTATTCCGACTTACGCAACTGCGGCGTATTGGACGTAGTGAAAGACCCAAGCGCCTCAGTGGAAGGGGTATTGTACCGACTTCCCCTGCGACTGAGCGATCGCCTAGACGAGCGAGAAAAAGGCTATCATCACGAAATCATCCCCATCCAGTGCGGTGGGAAAAATTACCCCGGAGTCCGCACCTACGCGGTGGATAACAAACTTTCCGAAGAGCTTCCGCCGAACGACTGGTATTTTAACGTGGTATTGCGCGGTGCGGTAACTTGCGGACTGTCCGAACAATATTGCTGGCGGTTGTTCCATCGGATGCATCAATTGCAAACCCGCCATTCTCAAAACCGACCCTTAAAATCAGCATGAAAAAGCGATCGCCACCTCAATCAGGCCCAGAGAATATCCATCTGGAGGGGGGTAAAATTGGGGTGGCCAATCGCGAGGGTGGGGAAGTTGGGAAACCGCACCGATAAATGCCCGGGGGAGACGGGAGAAGGGAACCGAGAATTAAGAAGAACTCGAAGAAACCGGAGAGACGCGACGTTCCAGGGAAATTTCCAAGCGATCGCCCGGTTTGGGATCCATGACGCGAGTGGAAATATGGTGCTTCGCCAACAGCGATCGCAAATCTTCCACACTTCCCTTTGCGCGAATCATCGACATCAGCAGACCTTCAAACACCACATCGCCGCCTGCTGCTGTGGGGAGCATCACTTGCGGTTGGAGCATTTTTGCCGCTTGTAACGCACTATCTTTGCCTTTAATAATCGGCCCTAAAACCGGAATCGAGAGGTCTACAATCGGGGTAATTACCACATCAACGGGCGCTTCTTGCTGCAGGGAGGGAGAGTGATAGCCGTGCGGTTCGTAATACAGACTGATACCGGTTTCGAGATTTTTGAGAATATAGGCATTTTCCACTAAAAATGGGCCGATAGGGGAACCCGGGATCGCTTTAATTTCGAGGCGATCGCCCAATACAAACTTGCCCCCATGCGCCAGAGTAGTCACTTGGGGATAACCGAGGTCCTGGACCACCTTCGCCGCGTTCGGGGAAGCCACCACTGGAATTTGGCGATCGAGTTGCTTTAAAGTAGGCGGATGGGCGTGGTCTTCCAACCCTTGAGACAATAAAATCAAATCGATATTATCGGGAATGGGGCGCTCAGTTCTGCGGAAGCTTTTAAATAACCAGGTTTGATTGCCGAAGACTAACGGACCGACGAACCAGGGATCGAGGAGGATCCGTTGTCCTGCCATTTCAATCAGCCAAGAATTACTGTCTAACCAAGTCAGGTGCATGAGTAAAGCGTGATTTTGCGATGACATCTGAAGATTATTGTACGCAGTCGTTACAATCGTTAACAAGATTTTCAGCCGATCGCTCGCAGGGAGGCGCACCAGAAGCGGGTCGCATCAGGTAGACGATCGCGCCCACACAGACTCAGCCAGAATCGTACATTTAACCGAACCACAACCTAAGATGGTACAAACTCCAGTAAAAACCAGCTCCTCCAAAGAACTCGCCATGCAGGCGGTGGAATTAATTCGCCAAGCGGGATGCGAATATGGGGATATCCGATTATGTACTTACCGACATCAAAACCTAACCGCCCGCGATCGCTCCTTAAGCAATTTAGCCGATAACGTCAGTTCCGGGTTTGGCGTGCGCGTGTTATTCAAAGGCGCGTGGGGATTTGCCGCCAGTCATCGGCAAACCCCGGAAGAAGTGGTGCGAATTGTTGCCCTAGCGGTAGAGATTGCCAAAGGGAGTCATTTAACCCAACAGACCCCCGTGCGCTTGGCCCGGGTAGAAGCGTATCGCGACACCTACATCACGCCCATCGACATCGATCCGTTTGCCATTCCCATCGGGGAAAAAGCCGAACTGCTGCTGACGATTAACGATCGCCTGTTAGGATATGAAGCCGAAGGGGTAAAAAAAGCCTATTCGTTCCTGCGCTTTACCCGGGAAGATAAAATCTTTGCCTCCACCGAAGGGTCGGCGATCGAGCAAACTATTTATCGCAGTTATCCTGGATTTGGCTGTACGGCGATCGCCAATGGAGACGCCCAGAGTCGCAACTACGAACGAGCGCCATTAAATGTGGGCTACGAACATATCGATAAAGCGGATTTGTTGGGACAAGTGGAACGAGTGGCGGGGGAAGCGATCGCCAAAGTTCATGCGCCTTCATGCCCATCGGAGATTCGGTCTACGTTAATTCTCAAACCCACCAATTTGTTTTTAACCATTCACGAATCCGTG
The DNA here is from genome assembly GCF_055795085.1 of Phormidium sp. CCY1219. Classification (NCBI taxonomy): domain Bacteria; kingdom Bacillati; phylum Cyanobacteriota; class Cyanophyceae; order Oscillatoriales; family Oscillatoriaceae; genus Phormidium; species Phormidium sp. CCY1219. The sequence goes on from NZ_JAYFEQ010000836.1 coordinate 42,258, forward strand.
GGACATCCCACCGAACTCGATCGCGTGTATGGGTACGAAGCGAACTTTGCCGGTACCAGTTTTGCCACCCCCGAGCATCTGGGCGAACTACAGTATGCCGCACCTTGGGTGAATTTCAAAGCCGATCGCACCCAACCTCGGGGACGGGGAACGATGGGATATGACGATGAAGGCGTCTTAGCACAAGAATGGCATGTTGTCAAGGATGGGATTTTAGTAGATTATCTCACCGACCGGGAAACTGCCCACCGACTGGGACGCGGCAGTAGCAACGGAGCGGCATACGCCGATAGTTGGTACAACGTGCCAATGGTCAGGATTCCCAATCTCGGATTGGAACCCGGACCCGAGGGCGGGAGTCACACCGCTACCCTAGAAGAGATGATTGCCGACACCGAGGAGGGGATTTTAATTGACGGGATTGGCAGTTTCTCCATCGACCAACAACGGCGCAACTTCCAATTTGGCGGCGATGCCTTCTGGCAAGTGAAGCACGGCAAAATTGTCGGCATGTTAAAAGATGTGACGTATCATTCCCACACCACCGAGTTTTGGAATCGGGTGGATGCGATCGGGCCGCAGTCAGAGTGGATGCAATGCGGCACCAACATGTGCGGGAAAGGAGAACCGATTCAGGTGGCCCAGATGACCCATGCTTGCGTGCCCGTGCGGGTGCGCGACATCGCGATCGGCGGCAGAACCTAGTCTGTAGCGTCTTTCCCGCAAGTCTATCTATTCTGGAGGGCTAGTGCGCGGATGCGCGGGTTAAAGATGACGGACAACAGAAAAAGGGAAAAGGGAAACGGGACGAGAATTGATATGCCGGGTTTTCTCTTTTCTCTTTTTTTAGGTGTTTTGCTACGACGGAATCTTTGTCAAAAAAATACAAGGAAAGGGGATGGGTTTATCAAAAATTCAAACAACTTCCACCGCAGGCCAGTAAAAGCCGGTTAAACTATGAATCATAAAAGCGAGTAAATTAAGTCCTTTATAATACTTCTATGCAATGGCAACTCAGCGCCCCGGGGTTTGGGGTCAGCTCCCGATGGGGGAGGGCACAGCTTAAATGGGGGGAACGAAACAACTCAGCAGGGGGGAATAGAAGGCGGATTGGGGTCTTTCCCAGACGCTTGGGGAGAGGGGCGATCGCTGCTTCGCGCGGTACCCCCGAGGAGAGAGAAAATTGGGGTTCCGGTTCGCGCTTCGGCGCTGGGTAGGGATTTCTAATGACCGCGCCATAGCGGTTGAATATGTGGTGTCAGACAACAGCGATTCATGCACAGAGCCTCTGGCGATTCAATTATCAAGCGCGCAGACCTCGACCTGTTTCATCGGTTGATGTCTCCGGTTTGGATATTCGATATCGAGAGAATGCAGATTTGGTGGGCGAATCAGGCGGCGTTAAAGCTGTGGAATGCGGCGAGTTTGGAAGAACTGCGCGATCGCGACTGGGATCGGGTTTCGCCGCCGACGCAAACGCGACTGCAAACCTATTTAGAAAAATTTCAGCAGAGAAAAACCGTGGTGGAACAATGGACGTTTTATCCAGAAGGGAAAGCAGTATCTGCCTGTTGTCTTTGTTCCGGGATTTGGATCGGGGCGGGGCGGTTGGCGATGTTGGTGGAAGCGCTGATTGGGGAGCAAATCGAGCGCATCGAGTCCGATCTGCGGCGATCGACCGAAGCATTGCGCCACACCAACACTCCGATATCCCTGTACACCTTGCAGGGATATCCGATCGTGCAGAATCCAGCGGCGATTCGCTGTTATGGTGACGAAAGAGAGAGGGAGGGAGTGGGGGAAAACGGCTTGTGCAGACGGTTTGTGGATGGAAGCATTGCCGATCGCGCCATGAGTTGCATTCAAAGGGGGGAGGTGTTTGCGATCGAAGCGCAGGTGCAAACCCGCAGGGGGATCCGATGGCATGCGATCGAGATTCACCCCACCCCGGATCCGGTAACGGGAAAGCCCAGTGTGTTGGTGAATGAAAAAGATATTACGGAACTGAAGGAGACCACTTCAAAGCTCAACCAGCGCGATCGCCTCCTGGAAGGGGTGGCAAAAGCGACCAATCAACTGCTGACCAATCCAGACCGGGAAACGGCGATGTCTCAAGCCCTAGAGGCATTGGGAAGTGCCGCCCAAGTCGATCGGGTTTATTTGTTTGAAAATCATCGCGATCGCGAAAGCGGGGAACTGTTGATGAGTCAGCGATGGGAATGGGTAGCATCTGGCGTGACGCCACAAATCGATAATCCAGAGCTGCAAAATAGCCCGTATAGTATAGCTCCTTGGTGGTATGGGAACCTCTCTCAGGGTGAGGCGATTAGCGGTTTGGTGCGAGATTTGCCCTTACCGGAACGAGAAAGTTTAGAAGCGCAAGAGATTCTCTCGATTTTGGTGGTGCCGATCGCGATCGAGGGAGAATTTTGGGGGTTTATTGGGTTTGACGACTGTCACCAGGAACGTCAGTGGTCCGAGACGGAGAAATCGATTTTGATGGCTACAGCGGGCAGTTTCGGCGGCGCGATCGCCCGTCAGCGTGCCGAGGACAAACTGGCACAATTAAACCAGCAGCTCGAAGCAATGGTGGAAGAACGCACCGCCAAGTTAAAAGCAACCAACGAGCGATTGAAAGCGGAAATTGCCGAAAAAGCTCACATTGAAAACCAGTTGCGGCACAATGCCTTTCACGACGGTCTCACGGGGCTGCCCAATCGCACGTTATTTATGGAGCAGTTGAACGAAGCATTGCAAGTAGCCAAGCAAAATCCAAATTATTTATTTGCGGTGTTGTTTCTGGACTTGGATCGGTTTAAAATTATTAACGATAGTTTGGGTCACAGCGTGGGCGATCGCCTGTTGGTGGAAATTGCCGCGCGCATCCGCAAAACCCTGGCGGTTCGACCGCACAGCTTTCGGCACAACGAGCATCTGGTGGCGCGACTCGGCGGGGATGAATTTGCGATTTTGCTCAAGGATATTCGCTCGTTACGCAACGCGCGCCGGATCGCCGATCGCCTGCAGTCCTCTTTGACTCGTCCGTTTGACCTGCACGGGCAAGAAGTGTTTACTACAGTCAGTATCGGCATTGCCTTGAGTTCCACCGGATACGATCGTCCGGAAGAGTTGCTGCGCGATGCCGATATCGTGATGTATCGGGCCAAAGCCTTGGGACGCTCTCGCAATGAAGTATTCGATACCGCCATGCACGATAGCTTTGTGCGAGCGATCGAGTTGGAAAATGACCTGAGACGGGAACTGGCTGATGACAAAAGGCGAGCAGAGCGCTCTCGCTTGCATCTCACTTCTGCCAGCAAAGCCGCCCATCAGACAGAAAAGGTGGCGGAGAACCCGGAATTAAATGGCTCTTCTGCCTCTCTTTTTGTATCAAATCCTTTGCCGAAGTCTTCTACTTTCCTCCTTCACTATCAACCGATTGTGGCCTTACAATCCGGTCGCATCGAGGGGTTTGAGGCGCTGGTACGCTGGCAACATCCGAAATTTGGCTTTGTTTCTCCGACAGAATTCGTCCCGATCGCGGAAGAAACCGGCACGATTGTCTCTTTGGGTGAGTGGGTTCTGCGCGAGGCGTGCGAGTGCTTGCGAATCTGGCAAGATACATTTCCCGACTATCCGCCGTTAACCATTGCGGTGAATCTTTCCAGACGCCAGTTTTCTCACCCAGATTTGATCCGGCAAATCGATCGCATTCTGGAAGAAACTGGGGTGGCCCCGGAGACTCTGAAACTGGAAATCACCGAAAGCGCGATCGTGGATAATCCCGACGTGGCGAGGGAGATGCTCCTCCAACTTCGCGATCGCAAAATTAATTTATGCATGGATGATTTCGGCACCGGATATTCTTCTTTAAGCTATCTGCATCGCTTTCCCCTAGATACCTTGAAAATCGACCGCTCTTTTATCAGTCGGATCGGCGTGGAGGGCGAAAATTCCGAAATTGTCAAAACCATTATTACCCTCGCCCACGATTTAGGTATGGAAGCGATCGCCGAAGGGGTGGAAAATTCCGCTCAATTGGAACGATTGCAAAGGTTGGGCTGTGCGATGGGTCAGGGCTATTTATTCGCCCCACCCCTGGAAAACAACTCCGTGGGGGAATTACTCCGCAAAGATTGGAAAATTGCCATGAATTTTTGAGAGAATAGCAATCTTAAATTTTCCATTTATCTTCCTTGGCGATAGCGGGAAGCGTACTCCTGGTAGGCGATATATACCGCTTCGAGAAAGACTTCGGCAGTAACTTTTTGCGGCACTTTCTCCAGGGCGATCGCTCGTTTTGTCTGGGTGGCTAAATTGCGACTCACTTGCACTTTCGCTTTAGACGTCAGGGTATTTCTACGTTGCAAATATTCTCGAACGATGGCAAAATCATCCGGCGTTAGCAATGATAAATCCCCTACTTCTAGCAAGTCATCGGCTAAAGAATGAGCGGTTTGCGAAAGGGAGAAATTTGCCTCGGCAATGGCTTGTTCTTCTTGAATCACTAAAGTTCCCGCCACCCAATCGCCCAGGCGCTTTTCCCGCTTGCCAAAGACGATAAAACCTACGCCGATTAACAACAAATCGTCCACCGGACGCAATAAAGCGCGAAGGCTGGCTTGTTGCATGCCGCAAGGACGTCCATCATCGCGAATCACCCGAATGTTTACTCGTCGCTTACCCGGGGTTTGACCCTGCCACAGCACCTCAAAAAACACGAAATAACCAGCGTAAATGACAAAGAGCACGAACAGCAGAATTGCTATCAGCCACAGTTGCAGGCGATCGCCACTCCCCGCCAATCTTTCGATAAATCCAATTAAATAAATCGACGCGAAAAACCACAGAAACACTATCCCCAGTTGAATTAACGTCAAGTATAAATAATCCACCATTAGAGCATAAGCGCGGTTGCCAATTCCTGCTAAAGTTAGCTCTAATTCGACACTTTCTGGCGTTTGCAGCCGGATTTTATTAAACAGCTTCATAGGTATTAATCGGGAATTTCGTTAAATTATCGGCACATGCCAGTTAGGAAAAAGAAAACCGCCCAGAATGATTTCGCCTCAAATCTGGCTTTTTCAAACCGTTTGCGCCGTCAGTACAGGCGGGAGGAAGTTTTTGCCATACCCTCAGGATTCCCAAGCGTCAGTATCTTGCAACTCTAAGCCCAACCCTTCGCGACGGGCGCGCAGGTCGTAGTAAATCATCGCTTTCAGGGCTTGCCAAAATGGCACAAGCACGACCCCACTCCCAAGGCTAATTAACAACAGCAATATAAAATGGATGGTTACATATAAACCGGTTTCTGGGATAAGAAAAAAGGAGAGAATGACCCGCAGAAGGGGGTCTAGAAGTTGGAGCAATATCACTATCGGTAGAGTAATCAGATAGGCGAGGAGAAATACTCCCACAATCCGCCACGCTGAATACTTCGTCAGTTCCCAGCTTCGCGAAATTCCCCCCGCAGCATCCAGGTTTTCTTCAATGGCGATGGGTAACTCGACCACGGATAAACGGCTAAACAACCAGAGATATCCGATCGCACCCACTAGGAAAGCGATCGTGCCGACTAAAATTCCCACTAACGTGCCCGCGATCGCATTTTGCGAACCGATCGCCACACCAATGGTAACGCCGACGATCGTAAACGCAATAGTTGCGCCAATCAATGCTCCCAGGAAAATCAGGGAAATCAAAATCCCTGCCCCTAGCAACCGCCACTTTTTCGGATCCACCTGGCGACGGGCTGACTCCACGGTTTCCGGGCGTTCCATCACTTCCGCAAATGCCAGACGCGAAATCATGGCGAAAATCGCACTGCATTTCGCCCACCCATAAATCGGAATTAATACCCACAGATAACCAGTCAATGCCAGAGTACAGTATAATTTAAAGCGATCGCGATACAGGCGCAACGCCCCACTGACGGCATTGCCCACACTCAGGGGTTCTATCCGGGGTTGGTTTCTCGGCGTTTTCGACATAATCCTCATTCTCCTATGCTGATTAAGATCGAGTTTAAGGCTATCTTAGACGAAATTACCAAAATATCGAGAAAATCTTTATGAACGTTCAACGTTGGATTGCAAGGCGCGAACCGAACTGGAAACGGTTGGATGCATTGTTGGCGCGCGTAGAAAAACGGGGCATCAAATCTTTACAAGCCACGGAAATCGAAGAACTCGCCAGCTTATATCGGTCAGTTTCGGCAGATTTAGCCCGCGCCAGAACCCAGCAGGTGGGTAATATTATCCTCCAAGACTTACAACGGTTAACCTCACGCAGCTATCACCTGATTTATCAAGGCTCTCGGCGTCAGGAATGGGGCGCAGTAGTGGAGTTTTATCGCCGGGGTTTCCCCCGGATTGTAAAGCAAACTTGGCCTTACATTGCTGTAGCCACCGCTACATTCTTTCTCGGGGGGTTAGTGGCTTGGTGGTATGGGTGGCAAGACCCGACATTTCTCTCCCTCGTTGTGCCTCCAGAGTTAATCGAAAAAGTGCGCGACAAAGGGGAATTGTGGATGGGTTCTATCGTCGGCATCGAACCCCTCGCCTCTAGTGGCATTATGGTGAATAATATCCGGGTTTCTTTTGCCGCTGTTGGCGGAGGAATCACCGCCGGAGCCTACACGATTTTTATTATGGCTTACAACGGAGTGCATATCGGCGCGATAGCCACGTTAGTGGGGCAAAATAATTTGGCTTACCCATTTTGGGCGTTTGTCTTTCCTCACGGTTCGTTAGAATTACCCGCTATATTCTTGGCCGGCGCGGCGGGTTTGCTCATTGGCAGAGCGCTTTTATTTCCCGGTCGCTATAAGCGCGTGGATTCTTTAAAATTCTACGGTTATCAAGCCGCTCAGTTAGTGTTTGGCATCGTCCCGATGTTGATAATTGCGGGAATAATCGAAGGGTTTTTATCTCCCAATCCCGCCATTCCGGACTTTTTAAAATATGTAACTGGCATGGGTTTATTTGCGGTTTTGGTGGTGTATATTACTCAGCCATCAAGGCAGCAGTTTTGAGTTGGTTTTTACTAACTTTGCCGGGATGAAAAGGTAGGGACAAGGGGGTTTCTCTTGTCCCTATTTCTTTAAGTGAGATTAAATCCGATTGCGGGCTTTGAGTTGCAAATAGCGGTCTACTAATTGTTCGCTAATTAAGTTGGCAGGGGCATCGAGGACGAGGACGCCTTTTTGTTTTAATTGGGCAAAGGCAACCTGACGCTGGGATAACAGGTCGATCGCGATCGCACGCTGATAGATTTCCCTAGGGTCTTCCGTAGGGGTTTGGGCAATTGCATCCACTTGCGGATCGCGCAGGGTGACGCAAAATGGCAGATAGCGCGGCGTCAGGCGTCGCAAGGCGGCAAACAATTCCGCCGAAGCGGTTGCATCTACGATATCTGTAATCATCACCACCAATGCCCGTCGGGTTTGCTGACTCACTAGGCGCGTCACCGCACCTACATAGTCGGGTTCGAGCAAGACCGGTTGAATGGGAGTGAGAGTTTCCATTATGTGAGAAAACTGATGCTGGCCGCGTTCTGGGGGCAGCCAACTGTGTATATCGCGATCGAACACCGCCACTCCCACGCGATCGCCGCGATTTAATCCCGCCAATACCAGGGAGAGGGTGGCATTCAAGCCCCAGTCAAACCGCTTCATCCCCTGCACCTGCGCCGTCATCAACCGCCCGCGATCGAGCACAATCAGCAAGGTTTGCTCACGTTCCGGTTCCAACACCCGCACCAGAGGGCGATGTCGGCGCGCGGTGGCTTTCCAGTCGATCGCCCGGGTATCGTCCCCGACGCTATATTCGCGCAGTTCTGCAAATTCGGTTCCCATGCCGGTGCTGAGCCTGCGGCGCATGGTACCGGTGGACTGCAATGTGAGGCGAATCGAGAGCGATCGCAGGCCCACCAAATCCGGATAAACCGCCACTGTTTCCGAGGCTTTCACCGTCCAGTGAGACCAAATCCAGCCCCAGGGACTCAACTGGCGCACTTGAATGTCCCCCCAGTGATATTCGCCCCGTTTGTCCGGTTTGATAGTATAGCTCAGCCGTTCGGTGGCGTTCGGCGGTAAGGAGAGGCGCAAAGTGCGATGAGACGCGGGAAAGGCGATAGGATAGGCATCGGCGATCGCGATTTCCGCCGAGTGAGAGCCGGAACGCACCCACAGCACCACCGGATTATCCCGTCCGATGGAGAGTTTTTCCGGCACATCGCGGGTCACTTCCACCCGCCGCCCCCGCACCCGCTGACCCTCGACCAGGGCCACGAGTAAGAGAATCCCATCGAATCCCAAAGTTCCCACAATAGCGATGGTGGGCGAAAACAGAACCGCCAACAGGATGGCGATCGCGATGCCCACACCGAACAATACATAAAGAAGTTTTGACGGAATCACGGTTGTAAATCCTCCCTAATTCTGTAACGATATGATATCTCGATATCTCACTTACGCTTACCTCGGTACCGGCACTTGTTTGAGCAGGGAGGCGATCGCGCTATCCACCTGTACCCCATCTAACAGGGCATCGGGTGTGAGGATAAACCGATGGCGCAACAAAGGCAACGCCACCGCCTTCACATCATCCGGGGTCACATACTCTCGCCCGGATAGCCAAGCCTGCGCCTTGCTGGTTCGCAACCATGCCACTGCCGATCGCGGCGAAGCCCCCAGTGCTAAATCCGGATATTGACGCGATCGCTGCACCAATTCTAACAGATAATCCAGCACCGGTTCTGCCACTCGCACATCCTTGACCTCCTCCCGCGCCGCGAGAATTTGTTGCACCGTGGCGATGGATTTGAGTTGGGCTAAATCCAACCGTTTCGCCTCAAATCCTGCCTGAGAATTGAGCAACATTTGCTTTTCCGCCCCCGGATCGGGATAATCCACCACCAGTTTAAATAAAAAGCGATCGAGTTGAGCTTCCGGAAGCGGATAAGTTCCCTCAAATTCCAGAGGATTTTGGGTAGCGATCGTCCAAAACAAATCCGGAAGTGCCATGCTTTCTCCATCTAGCGTTACCTGCTGTTCTTCCATCGCTTCTAGCAGGGCGGATTGGGTTTTTGGCGGTGTGCGATTAATCTCATCCGCCAGCAAAACTTCGGTAAAAATTGGGCCGCGCTTTAATGTAAAACTGCCAGTATTCATCTCGAAAATATTCGTTCCCAAAATATCCGAAGGCAAAATATCTGGCGTCAGTTGAACCCGGCGAAAATCCGCTTGAATTAATCGCGCCAGTACCCGCACTAACAGGGTTTTTCCAGTTCCCGGAACCCCTTCGAGAATCACGTGGCCCCCCGCCAGCAGGGCCACGAGTAATTGTTGCACTACGGTAGATTGACCCACCACGATTTTTTCTAGCGCCTGACCTAGGCGAGTGACAGTAGTATTAGTTTGGCTCATGTTGTTCTGTGATTATTCAAGAATTGTCCGGTATTGAGCTTTTGCACTTTTATCGGTTATCTCCACCTTTATAACAGAAATTGCTAGGGTTTGAACGTTCAATTACGAGAAAAACCGGTTGCGGATGGAACTCCATTTTTTTACCCAACCGAGCAATTCCGAATCGCTCAGTTTTCCCGGATGCGAAGCGGTTTGCAATTGCTGTAGAATATCCGCAGCGGGACGCCCGGTTTGCTGCGCCCAAGCATTGGCTAAAATTTCTGGTTCTACGGGCACTTGTCCCAATCCTAATGCTTGTTGCAGTTGTCGTTGTTCTTCCTTCCCCAAGCGGTGGATAACGAAGTCACGAGTGCCCGCTTTTTGCAATACTCCTGCTAAGGCTTCGATATAGGCTTGGCTATTATTAATCTGAGGAGTGGGGAGGGTTTCTATTTGCCCGAAACGCCGATTTTTGGCACTGATTAAAATTAGCAACAGAATCAGTGCTTGCACCAAGACGGGAAATACGGGAGTTTTGGCCAAATAATCGGTTAGAGTAGCCGTTTGTTGTTCTTCGAGTACCTCTGGGTCGCGGTATCCGTGAATGTATTCATCCACCAAAATCGGGCGATCGCCTGTGGCGACCAATTGCGCCAAAAACGGATAGTTCCCCGGTTCGTTTTGATAGGCATTGGCGGCTAAATGACGGGTGGAGGCGAAAATTACTTTGCCTTCGCCAATGGTAGTTTCCCAAACAATTGCGCCGAATTCATCGCCGAGTAATTGGGTTTCTCGTCGCGTTTGCCGTCGCCGCGTTGCAATTTTTATCTCTCCTACAGGACTGTTTTGCCGAGTCACAAATGGCGCTTTAGTTGCGGGTGTCATTATCCCTAGCATAACCAAAGTGTTGCCTTTTTTTACCCACTCTGTTTCAGTTTGGGATAGGGATGAAACTCTCAAATTTCTGTAGACTCGCAAGAGGAGGGTTTCTCTGCCATTGGAGTGGCGATCGCTTAGTTTTTCAAAGGGTTTTTGCCAGCGTTCGATGGGGATATTTTGCCGTTCCATGTAAGCATACCACGCCCCGTAGCCATCCGGGTCGCGCCCATAGGTGGAACCGCTATTATACTGACTGCTGGCTGGTGCGCCGAGAAAGGTAAAAATCGCGATCGCCGCCACTGCGATCGCGCCAAATACCCATAACCGACGCGAGGAAATATTGCTTGTCATTTTTCACCTTAACCTGGTATAAGTTTAAAAAATAAACCACAACTGAGAAGCTAATTTTGGGGTAATTCAATCCGGCGATAGGCTTCCTTACAGCGTTCGTAATCCTCGGCGGTGATTTCGGTATTATTAAAGCACAGTTCTTCGTGAGCGTTCAATAAGGTTTGATACGCACTGAAGGTACTTTGTTGCTGAATTAAACGGCGATATTCGCCATCGGTACGACTGAGTTGATAGGGAACAATTCCGCGATCGCTTAATTGCCGTAACATCGCCATATACAAGCAGCGACAAGCTTCGCCGTAGTTTCCCTGGCGCTGAAACTGAAGCGATCGCTCTAGCCAAACCTTGGTGGGACGAGTTTCTGACACCGAGGGCACTAGTTTCTTTCTCTCCCCGCGCCAGTTTTGCCACCCAGAGAGATATGGGAGCAAAAGCGGGGACAAACGCCACAGCAACCACAATCCCAAGGCGATCGCGATCGACCACACCAGCACTATTCCCCCTTCTCCCAAGTGCGGAATCTGTAATTGCGGCGCATCCGGAAAGGGAATGCGCGACAGTTGCAATTCCCACCACTGAGAAGCGCGTTGTTGCAATTGCTGCAGTTGCCACCCCCAACTGGTGGTTTCAAACTCTTCGGTTGCCATTATTTTACCTCCCGTTTTACCTCATAGCAGCTAGGATAAACCCATTTAGCGCGATCGTCTAGGGTGGGGGGATAAAGGGAGTGATAAATGGCTTCGGCAACTGCTTTTGCTAATTTCGGGGGAACGGCATTTCCAATCTGCTTGTATTGTGCGGTTTTCGACCCCACAAAGGTAAACGTATCGGGAAAAGATTGCGCTCTAGCACACTCGCGCACTGTGAGTCTTCTTACTCCTTCCACAGTGCCGGATTTCGGCATTCCTCCCTTCATTAAATACTGATGATATTCCAATAAAATTCCATCCGGATCGAGAATGGGGGTGCGGTTTCCACCTGCTGTTGCTGGAATCGTGCGACAGGGTTCGTTTAAGTTAATCGGTCTGCCTTGACCATTTACTAACATTCCCGCCCAAGGACTGGGGCGAAGCACGGGGTTTTTTGCATAAGTAACTTTAGCCGTATTTGGCTCATCTGCGGGAACGTCAGCCAGTGCTTCCCCCGCCGAAATATAGGGATTTGGCGTACCCTTACCGTGAGTTTTTTCTGGAAATTCAAACAAACATTTCCCCAAAAAACCGACAAAAAATAGGCGGTCGCGATGTTGCGGGACGCCATAAGATGCGGCGTCCAATACATCAATATAAACCGAATAGCCCAAGCGGCGAAACTCTCGATAAAGCCATTGGGAATATTCAATATGTTTTGTGGTTTGCAATCCAGGAACATTTTCCATCAAAAATGCTGGCGGACGGATTTCTTTCACCGCCCGAATAAATTCCGGTACGCGATCGCGCGGGTCTGCTTTCGCAAGCTGCTTACCGGCTACGGAAAAGGGCTGACAAGGCGGACCTCCTGCTACTAAGTCAATGCCTTGAAACTGGGTAAAATCAATTTTACGAGCGTCTTTTGTGATAAGATGGGTGGCAGGGAAGTTTTGTTGGTAGGTGGCGATCGCCCACTTTTCGTTTTCTATGGCCGTGGTAACATTCCACCCTGCCATATGAAGACCCAGGGAAAGTCCTCCAGCCCCGGCAAATAAATCTATTGCTGTTTTGAAGTGCTTTTGCAAATGAATATTTTTCATAGGTTAACCTGCGCTGAATGTTGTGTAATACCCGACAGCCCTTGCCTCGGCTTGGACGCAATCGGCCAGTTATTTATTTTTCAAATATTGGCACAGGTAGCGGCTTTTGTCAAGAGATAGTTGAGGTCAACGAATCCTTCTGGATTTTAATCCCATTCTTACCTACTCGTAACTTGAATCTGGTAAACTAAATGACCAAACAAACTGTAGATAACCAACGGGCAATGGAAGCCTTGGAGTCGGCTTGGAGGAGTGTGGACGACGAAAGAATTTCCCCGCGGTCCTCCGTCGCTACCAATATAGAGGAAATTATTGCTGTCCCCAGAAATATTGCTTTCAAATATATTTTAGTGACGGGAACTCTGGCTAAATATGTAAATTCTCAAATTCATCCGAGAGCATTACAAGCCAGTAGCGAATTACCGGGAGCGTATGATGCGCGGAGTCTATGCCATTCTGTTGTCGTTCCATTTGAAAAAACCAAAGGGAATCTCTTTGGTCTTTCTAATGAACCTTTCCTCAGCAAGCCAGCCAGAAATCGAGAACACGACCGCTCGAACCCTTTACAAAACAAGAAATTAGCCAATGCTTTGCATGATGTTCTAGATTGCATCAATGCCTTTTCTCCCGCCGAAGTATTCCGCAGTTTAGTTTATATTCTCAGGCTGGCGAAACAACGAAGCGAAAGGATAATAGAAGCTACGATAGAGCCGGAAGAGCCAAATTACGATCGCGTGATTCGATTTGTGCAAAATTTCCTCCAAGAGGCAGAGGGAGGAGTGCGTTTAGTGGCAGTTACGGGAACTTTTTTATCTCTGCTCAACCAAGAATTTGAAGTAAAAGTTTATCAACCGAAGGTTTCCGATCGCTTTGCTCGAACCGCCGGAGATATTGAGATTTTGCACCAACAAACGTTAATAAGTGCGACGGAGTGCAAGCATCGCCCCCTGACTCTTGATGATATCAGACACGGCATCAGAAAGGCAAAAGAGTATGGCGTGGCAGAATACTGCTTTATTTATGCGGAGGGACTAGAGAGAGAGCGAGAGTCGGATATCCAAAGTGAAATTGCTGAACGAAGAGGAAATCTCGATATTCTTCTCATTAATATTTATCGGGTTTTACCTGCTTGGACTAGCGTCCTCAATCCGAATCGGCGGTTACTGTTTGGCGAGAAAATCGTGGAAATATTGCGAGATATTCGGCAATTCGATAGTGCTAAGACAGCCGCTAACCTCTGGAATGAATCCTCGTAAGGCGGTGGTTCACTAGCAATTAGAAACCGGGGTTATTCACAACATATTGAGGAAATTGCCATGAATTCGGGTCAGGAACACCGATTTCTTGTGCGGTTTATCTAAAACCACACCTATGCTCTAGCCGATTTCTTCCAAAGAGGCGATCGCCGCCCTTAGCCTGTACAATAGAATTGAAACTCGAAACGCCTAAGGTTTACATTCCTATGACCCAAACAACTGTCCCCATTTTAATTAGTGAAGAGGATGCCTTGTCGGTGGTGGACTCGGCGATCGCACAGTCTGAAGCAGAAGGAGTGTTCGTCAGTCTCAGCGCTGGGGAGTCCTCCCTGAGTCGGTTTTCCGAGAATCAAATTACGCAAAATATCAGCCGCAATCGGTTTAAGCTCACAATTACTAGCTATTTTGGCAAGCGCAGTGCTTCCGCTTCCACCTCGGAACAAACTCCAGAGGCGATCGCGCAAACCCTGCGGCGATCGGAAGAACTGGCGCGCATTGCACCGGAAGATCCGGAATGGGTACCTTTGCTCGAACCGCAAGTTTACGACGCGCGCATCCCCGGATTTGACGAAGCAACTGCCACGATTACGCCTCTCACGCGGGGCGAAAAGGTGCAACAAGTGTGCCGCTTGAGTCGCAAGGCGGGGGTGGAAGGATTCGGCACTCTCAGCGCCGAAGTCTCCTTACAAGCAGTGGGCAATTCCCTCGGATTGCGAGCCTGCAATCAAGGCACAGAGGCAGATTTCAGCTTTACTGCTAAGGTTGATGGCGGATCGAGTTGGAATCGTCGCACAGCTTGGGCTATCGATCGCATCCCCATGCCAGAAATAGCTCACAAAGTTATCGATCGCGCCTTTGCCTCCCAAAACCCTCGCAAAGTGAGTCCAGACAGCTATCCGGTTATCTTTGATGCCGCCGCTTTTGCCGATTTATTGCCTTGGGTAATTTGGAACATGGACGCCCGGGCCGCCGATGAAGGGCGATCGTTCATGTCGCGCACCGATGACTCAGGCAAACCGGTGGGCAACTATGTGGGAGAACAACTGTTTAGCCCCTTGGTACAGGTGCAGCGCGATCCGGGTCATCCCTGGTTGCAGTCGGGCACCTTTTTCAACGATGGATTGAGCAATCGCTATCTGAAGTTAATCGAAAACGGCATTCCGCAAACGCTCTCCTACAGCCGCTATTGGGCGCAGCAGCAGGACAAAACTCCCACTGGTACGCTGTACCCGATCGCGATGACCGGTTCGGATAAAAGTTTATCCGACTTAATCGCCGCTACCCCGCGCGGAATCCTCGTCAGTCGCGCCTGGTACGTGCGTTACGTCAACCCCCGCACTCTGGAAGTCACCGGCATGACCCGGGATGGCACTTTCTGGATCGAAGACGGCGCGATCGCGTATCCGATCGAAAACCTGCGCTTTAATCAACGTTTACCGGAAATGCTCCACCAAATCGATGCCCTCAGTACCCCGCAACGATTTGGCGGTTGTGTGGTTCCCGGGGTGCGCGTTAAAGCCTTTAACTTCACCAGTATTACCGAGAGTGTATAAAACCGGGAATTAAAATCGCGCCTGGGCGTTCCCTGGCTCAGCCAGGGAACGCCCCCCTGGAGGTTCCGCCTCCGAGTATATCTCATTCCCGCATCGCAAGTATAAAGGCGAATGATGCCAGTTTCATCGTTGGGATTTGCTGCTATAATCTCAAACAGTCGCAAACCCAAATTCTGTTGGAGTCAATCGGTCATTTATGAAACTTCCCATCCAAGCGATTACTAACTTGTATCGCAACGCCCTTCGCAATCCAAAATATCGCTGGGGGGTGATTCTCGCTACCTTAATTTATCTGATTAGCCCAATCGATATTGCCCCGGATTTAATCCCCCTGTTGGGACAAATTGACGATATCGCTCTGCTGTTGCTATTTTTAACCAGCATTACCGAAGCGATCGCCCAATGGATGGACAACCAAAAGCGCGATCGCGAAGCTAGCGGTACCTCTCCCAACACCGATTCCCAGACCATCGATGTAGATGCCGTTTCTCTGGATTAATCTAATATAAGGTGACTTGGCAATCGTTTTCCAGAAACAAATGTTTTCTGGTACAATTTGGATAGTGTGGGGTGGGCAATGCCTACCCTACCTTTGACGTTTCGGGGGTCAACCCCAGCAGACAATTTACCCTTACTCGAATTGCGAATATCATGCAAACCGAATCCACCACTCAACCCACTACTCTTCCCCAACCCCAGTTTTATACCTGGAAAAACTATCGCTGTGCTTATGAAGTGTATCGCCCGGAATCTGACGAAACGCCGTTGCTATTAATTCATCCGATTGGAGTTGGATTGTCGCGGAATTTTTGGCATCGATTCTGCGCCGAATGGTATAACAATGGGCCAACCAATCCGATTTATAGTCCGGATTTACTCGGATGCGGCGATAGCGATATGCCCCGCCTCGCTTATCAACCGGAAGATTGGGCAGAACAACTGCTATATTTTATCAAAACTGTGGTAAAAAAACCCGTTGTCGTGGTGGTGCAAGGCGCGCTATTTCCCGTGGCAATTAAATTAGTCCAACGGGAAACAAAACCACCGGAAAATGCAGCCAGTTGGATAAAAGGACTCGCCCTCAGCGGTCCGCCGGCGTGGCGCGTGATTACCAAACAACGAGACCCGCTACAGCAAAAATTGCGCTGGAATCTGTTTTTCGATACCTTGATTGGCAATGCTTTTTATCGCTACGCCCGTCGCCGCCAATTTTTGCAGTCTTTTTCTATCAAACAACTGTTTGGTAAAGCGGAAGATGTGGATGAGAATTGGTTGACAATGTTGCAGGAAGGGGCAAAAAATCCCGCCAGTCGCTATGCAGTGTTTTCCTTTTTGGCAGGGTTTTGGCGACAAAACTATGCCTCGGATATCCAGAATATTCAGCAACCAACCTTGGTGGTGTTTGGCGAACAAGCTTCCAGTATTAGTAAAGAAGGAAAAACCGAATCTCCCGAAGAACGATTGCAGGATTATGTAAAACATTTGCCCAATGGGGAAGGAATTAAAATCCCCGGGCGTAATGTGATGCCCTATGAAACTCCAACGGAATTTATTCGCCCGATCGCACCTTTTATTCAGCGGTTATCTAACTAAAAAATCCCGCAACATAGAAAACATTGGCTAACGCACAAAATTCCCCGCCGCGCGCTAGTTCAAATGGGAAATATCCGGGTAACGGAACTGGGTGTGGGGGAAAAAGTCGGGTTTCTTACCCTAATCGGTGACAATCAATCGCTGATGGTGAAGAAACCCGGTTTCTCATTTACGATAAAGGAAAACAGTTGATTGAATTCTCAAAGTAAAACGATGAGCGAATATTCTCCCAGTATTAGGTTAGCATGGAAAATGGCAGCAGGAGAGGCAAGATTGACCCATGCCACAGAAATCGAACCGGCGCATTTGCTAATCGGCATTTGCAAGCTTTGCGATGCGGATTTGGCGCAAGTGTTGGCGGGAAAAGTGCTGAGCGAAAGGCAAAAAAATCTTGTAAAAGATGAAGTAGAATTCCTGCGAAAACAGTGTGGTGAAGCAGGAATGGATTTGCAGCGGTTGCGGCGGCGGTTGCGCGGGGTGGTGATGCAGCCAAAACCCCCGGTTATTCCGAGAAGATTTCCCCGCAGTCACACCACAAAACAGGTGTTTTCTTGGGCGGAAACAATTGCTACCGCCCAAGGAGATTATCTGCAACTGCCTCATTTATTGCAAGGCTTGTTGGAACTTCCCTCACCGCCTTGGATGGCAATTTTTGCGGAAATGGGTATCGAGAATTGCCGAGAGCAGTTATTTCCTACAGGGTTGAACTATCACGAATCAAAAGCGGTAACGCAGATGGTTGAATCTGTGGAAGAAGTGGTGGAAAATGACCTGTTGCCAACGGAAACAATGCGGCTTGTGCAAGGTGCGATCGCCCACAATCCGTCCCTGAGAAATCCCGCCGTCATGCAAAAAGCGATCGCCCGCAATGCCCGACTCCGGAACATGTTAAAAGCAGGCGGCATCGAACTGATTAAACTTATCTTTCCCCCCCTTGGCATTCCCATCGCAATGATTCTCGCCTGGTTGGAAGACTCCGCCGAATGATATGATATCGGCTCAATTGAGTGGGAAAAGCAAAATATCCCGCGCAGGGGGGCTTTGTGCGCGAACCTCCACCCTGCCAGTTTGAGGGGGAATTCCGGGAAGAGGATATCAGGATTGGCGGGGGTTTCCCAGCGTGGGGGACAATAAGCGCGAATTCATGCTAATCTAGATGTATCCAACTATCATGCCCTTTCCCATGCGACATTGGACAGCAGGAAAACCCCTGAAAAACGGTCAATATATCATCGAGGGAATTCTCGGGTTTGGCGGGTTTGGCGTCACCTATCGCGCCCGCCACAGCAAAACCGAACAACCCCTTGCTATCAAAACCCTGAATTACAAACGCCAAAGGCAAGAAAACTTCGACGAACTTCAGGAAAAGTTTCTCAACGAAGCTCTTTGTTTGGCAAAATGCAGCCATCCCCATATCGTCCAAGTTTATAATGTTTTTTTAGAGGAAAACCTGTGGTGCATGGCGATGGAATATGTGCCCGGGGAAGGGTTGGATGACTACTTGGTAAATCGGGGAAAATTATCCCAATCCGAAGCCTTACGGATTATTCGCGAAATCGGCGAAGCTCTCACCTGCGTCCACAACCAAGGATTTCTGCATCGCGATATCAAACCCGCAAATATTCTCCTGCGCCAACCCAATTTAGCCTCGGTATTAATTGACTTTGGCATCGCCCGAGAATTCCTGCCCGGTGTGACGCAAACCCATACCAACTATAGCACGGAAAATTATGCCCCCATCGAACAATTCGAACGCCGCGCCCAACGCGGAAATTCTACGGATATCTATGCCTTAGCTGTCACTCTCTATGAGTTGCTGACAGGGAAATTGCCAGTGCCGGCAAAGTGGAGAAAAGCAGCCAATATCCCCGTGGAAGCGCCACAAACTGCCAATCCCGATATCGATGGGCGCGTCAGCGAGGCAATTGTTTGGGGATTGGAAATCGAACCGGAAAATCGTCCGCAGTCGGTAGAGGAGTGGTTCGATTTGTTGTTTCCGGCGCAACCCGCTGTGATTAATCCTATTTCAATTCCTCCTATAATAGAAGAACCCGACTTAATTTTGCAAACCTTTGACTTTAAAGTCATTACTATAGACAATAGAGGAAGGCAAATTGACTCGCGTAACCATCAAGCACAATATTTTTCCGAACCCCTGGGAAATGGTATCCTGTTAGAAATGGTACGCATTCCGGCGGGTACCTTTCTCATGGGTTCCCCGCAAACCGAATTGGAGCGATTTGATAATGAAGGTCCGCAACATCAGGTGAGGGTACCGGAATTTTTTATGGGCAAATATCCGGTAACCCAGGCACAATGGCAAGCAGTGATGGGAAATAATC
>NZ_JAYFEQ010000837.1:0-243 GCF_055795085.1 Phormidium sp. CCY1219
GCCAGCGCGAATCATTTGCATGCAAGTTGCGATCGCCCTACGGTTCCTGTGGAGATCTGAGGCATAGGCTCCCTATGACAATCAAAGCATTGCTTTAGTGTCTTGCCCCCATTATGAATAATTATATCCGAGCGCCATTGTTTTGTCAACTTTTTTTTTCTCCTTCTTCGCCGGCGCGAATCATTTGCATGCAAGTTGCGAATCTCAGGTGGGTGACGCCCTGGATTGGAGTGGGCTGACATG
>NZ_JAYFEQ010000838.1:0-5186 GCF_055795085.1 Phormidium sp. CCY1219
TTGGCACGAGAATTACAATGGTGCGCCGTCAGATGGGAGTGCGTGGACAACTGGTGGAAATTCTAATCGCCAGGTGCTGCGCGCAGGGTCTTGGGGCAGCGACCCCAGGCTCTGCCGTGCCGCGCTGCGCTACTGGTACGAGCCGCAGTTTTGCAGGTGGGGCCTCGGATTTCGCTTGTGCTGTGCTTCCCCCAGGACTGTTTAGCCCTTTTCTCTTTTCCCCTTTTCCCCTTTTCCCTCTTTTCTTTACCCTGCGAGCGAAGCGAGCTTTAAAAATTTTTTTTCAAAAATGGAGTTTTTAGCGGTTTTAGGGGGCAAAACAGGCCATTTCCGGGGCGATTTGTGGTAGGGAGAGGGTGGAGGAGGCGCAAATTAAATTTCCCAGGGAGCCAAATGGCAAATTTGGGGGTAAAATGGGCAGCAATCCGACCGATTTTTCCCGATTTTTGTAGTTGTAGCAACGAATAGCCTTTACATTTGTTGCTACATTGCGAAACTCCCCTATTTTCCCTGGCTAATATCCATCGATCGCCTTACCGATTGTCCAAAAAACCGATAGTCGCAAATCAGTTTCGCCCCTGCTTCCGGAAACCGGGGGGCACAAGGTTCATCCACCGGAACGGGTCACAGGCCCAAACCACAGGGCGACAATCCCCTTGATGGGCAGGTATTTGGGAGAGGGTAAGCGCTTCGTTACAGTTGTTTCCTCCATTGGTTCAGTCCCACTACAAGCACCTTTTCTAGCCACGGGTGAAATCTCTCAACTAGAGTATCGGCACAATCGGTATGAAAAAAAGCGTGCGATCGCGATAACCTCCTCAAGGGCTAAGAAATCGGGCCGATTATTTGGCCTCCTGTGGGCGAGAATCCGCCTCCCTGGGGGCGTTCCCCCCAGGGGGGAACGAGTTTTTGGGTTTCGCCCTTTTGCGAAGGAGTCCTTGTCATGCAGAGGAAAGCGCGATCGCGCCCGATCGCTTGATTAGTTTACTCGGCTTTTTCGATAACCCCGCCGCCGAGCACGCGATCGCCATCATACCACACAGCAGCTTGTCCTGGGGTGACGCCAAACTGGGGTTGTTCAAACACCAACTTAACGCGATCGCCCCCATTTTCCGGAAGCACCGTTACCGGAACCGGGCGAGTGCGATAGCGGATCTGCACTTCAGCGCGGATCGGGGCTGACGGCGGCGCGATCGAGGCCCAATTTACCCGCTGTACCCAGCAATCCGGTTGAGTCGCACTGGCGCGGTTGCCCACAATCACCTGATTGCGTCCCGGATCCAACGCCACCACATAAAGGGGTTCCGCCGCCGCCACGCCAATGCCTCGACGCTGTCCGATGGTATAGCGATGTACCCCATCATGTTGACCCAGCACATTGCCCTCTAGGTCCACGATATCGCCTTTTTGCTGCAAAATATACTGTTCCAAAAACTCCTGCATCGAACCATGCGCCTCTACCAAGCATAAATCTTGGCTTTCCGGCTTTTCAGCAGTTTTCAAATTATATTCTGCAGCAATCCGGCGGGTTTCGGTTTTCGGAATTTCCCCTAACGGAAACATACAGCCGGCGAGCAATGCTTGCGGCAAGTCATACAAAAAATACGACTGGTCTTTGGAGCGATCGACCGCGCGGCGCAACTCATAGCGCCCGGTGGCTTCATCGTAGCTCACCCGCGCATAATGCCCAGTGGCGATTTTGTCGATCCCCAATTCTTGCCGCGCATAGCCCAGCATCGGACCGAATTTTACCGCTTTATTGCACTGGGAGCAAGGCAAGGGCGTCACCCCCGCACTGTACCCGGCGACCAAATAATCCACGATATTTTCTTGAAACAAATCGCGACTATCCACCACATGATGCGGGACGCCCAATTGTTCGCAAATATAGGCAGCATCGACCATCCCCTCGGAGCAACACTGACCTTTCCCTTTCATTAACCAAAGGGTCAGACCAACGACTTCGTATCCTTGATGATGGAGGATGGCAGCTGCAGTGGAACTGTCTACTCCGCCGGAGAGGCCAACGACTACTTTATTCATAAAATTAGATAAGATGATGGATGGCGGTTCTCAAGTGAATTATAGCAGGAAATATTCCGGGTTGTCACTGGTTATTTATCCTCTGTCATTTGAGGAAGTCTCTGTTACCACCCAACCGGTGACCGATGGCAATTCCTATGTTAAATTGACTGTAAATTTCTCTCGGACTCGCGATAGGGGGTGGAAATCGATGGTGAAACTCAACGGGCAAGGATGGTTTGCATGGTCGATCGATTTTCGGGGGGGGGACTCCCGGTGGGGGCGATCGCGACTTGGGCCTCTCCCCGCTTCCGGATTGCTGCTGTTGGCGGTTGTGGGGATCCGGTTTGCCCCGCCCGGGGTGGCGCAACCCCTCCCGGAGGTACCGGTGCCTGCTGAATTGCCGCCCCCTTCGGATCCGGGGGGGTTTCCCCCCTTTGAGGTGCCTCCCGCACCCCCACCGGGATTGCCTCCGTTGCCCAGTTCTCAGCGTTACGTGGTTTATATTCCCGGCAATAATCCTATTGCCTTAGCAGAAGTGCAGTTAATCGAACCCGAAGCCTTTGTGAAAGAGTTGCAGGGTCGCACGGTGATTCAAGCGGGAGTATTTGTGAATCGCGACAATGCCTACCGCCGCGCCAGAGAACTGGAACGACTGGTGGGCATTCGTTCCGCGATCGCCACTGTAGAAGATGTACCCCCACCAGTCGCTACCGCCTTCCCCCCAGCAGCAACTCCCCCCATTTCCGCCAACCTCACAACTTTCGGCATCCCGGGCGGCTACTTTGTGGTCATCCCCGCCAATCCCCAGGATTTTCCCCGAATTACCAATGAACTCATCGAGGCGGGTATGAATCCAGCGGAAATATCCAGCCGCAGCGTTCCCTTTGGTCCGCATTTGGCGATCGGGCCTTTTCCCGATGCAGTCACAGCACGTCAGGAAAGCGGCTACCTGAAAGGCTTCGGACTGGATGCCCGGGTTTACGAATACGACCGATAGGCTACCGTTAACCTGTAGGGGTACGACATTTCTCACCCATGAGCCACGCCGTACACCCAAAACTTTTGTATAATACCGCTACTGCTAGCCATACAAAAAGTCCGCGTAGGCGGATTATAGCGCTGTCGCGGGCTACGCGCTTTGCCTGCCCAGGCGCGATTTCAATCGCCCGCTTTGTTCTCCTTCCCTTTTTTGCTACCCTAAAAAATCAGGAATAAAGTTTCCCCAAGTCGAAAGAGGAATCCAACTATGAAACCCGTAGAAGAACGGCAAAAAAAGATTCAACAGTTTATCGTTAATGCAGAGCAAATGAGCGCCATTGAAGGGCGGTTATTTGATGCGGGAATGCCCGTGGCGGCGTTAATGGAAAAGGCGGCAGGATTAGTCGCCCAGCGCATTCATGCCCTTTATCCCCCAGAAAAAGCCTCGCGAGTCGGGGTTTTAGTCGGCCCGGGGCACAATGGCGGCGATGGGTTAGTTGTGGCGCGGGAATTGCATTTTAAAGGCTATGAAGTGACGATTTATCGCCCGTTGTCTAAGTGCAAAGAACTGACGGGCAAACATGCCGAATATGTCGCCAGTTTGGGAATTCGATTTTCGGACAATATCGAATGGCTAGAAACCTGCGATGTGGTGGTAGATGGCTTATTTGGCTTTGGGTTGGAACGTCCCTTGGAAGGTGCGATCGCCGATGCGGTCAACCAGCTCGTTCGATGGAACAAATTGATAGTGAGTATCGATATGCCTTCGGGGCTGCATACGGATACCGGGGAGGTGTTGGGCACGGCGGTGCGCGCGACTCACACTTTGTGTTTGGGTTTGTGGAAGCTGGGGCTATTGCAGGATAAGGCATTGGACTATGTGGGTGAGGCGGAATTGATTGATTTTGGCATTCCCTTGGCGGATATCGAGGCGGTGTTGACCGATCGCCCTTCCCTGGGTCGAATTACCCCAGAGCGCGCGATCGCCCATCTGCCCCTTTCCCGCGCGTCATCCACTCACAAATACAAGCAAGGTCATTTACTGCTATTCTGCGGTTCCCGGCGCTATACCGGGGCAGCGATTTTGTGCGGGTTGGGGGCGCGGGCGTCGGGGGTGGGAATGCTCTCGATCGCAGTTCCGGAATCTCTGAAACCCTATATGAGTGACCGATTGGCGGATGCGATCGTTATCGGATGTCCGGAAACCGACTCCGGGGCGATCGCCCAGTTGCCCGACAGCGTGGATCTGGGGTCGTTTGATGCGATTGGCGGCGGTTGCGGGTTGACGCGGGATGCGGAATCCGTGGTGAAAGCCGCAATCGAGAGCGATCGCCCCCTGATTTTAGATGCGGATGGCTTAAATATACTGGCGCAGATGAATGCGATCGCCGCCCTCTCGCCGCGCCAGAGTTTTACCCTGCTCACCCCGCACCCAGGAGAGTTTAAGCGCCTCTTCCCAGATATCGCACAAGCCGAAACCCAAGCTGCCAGTGCAGCTCGGGCAGCCTCCTCACAAAGCGGGGCGGTGGTATTATTAAAAGGTGCGAGAACCGCGATCGCCCATCCCGACGGTAGCCTCGAAATCAATCCCCAAAGTACCCCCGCCCTCGCCCGAGGCGGTAGCGGCGATGTGCTAACCGGTTTGGCCAGTGGATTAATCGCCCAGGCGATCGCCCGCCAGTCTCCAGTTGCACCCTGCGTACAAAGCGCCGTCTGGTGGCACGCCCAAGCCGCCATTTTAGCCGCCCAGGACCGCACCCTCTTAGGAGTAGATGCAGTCACCTTAAGCGACTATTTAGTGCGCGCACTCCCCTCTCTAGTGTCCTAAATTCCATGTTACCCTCCGGTGGGCACCGCCCACCTGACAACCCTCCCTCAGCGCACCCCTGTCACTGATATCCTCTCCCCAGGAATAGTCCCAAACAGGATTACTCCGCCTAGGCGGACTTGAGAAAGCTCAGGCGCGATTTCAACCCACTTGACTCGCCCAGGGATTCGTGCTGCGAAAAAATCCCCCCAAAACAAACAACACCCAGCCGTACTGGCTGAGTGATTTCCGCTTATTCATTGAGCTTACCTAGAGATGAACTGTAACGCGCTGACTTTTCCCATTGCTCCCCATCATGGATATTTTTTGGAGATGGGCTAACTCAACCCTACAGTTTCATTGCTCCCGATATTTC
>NZ_JAYFEQ010000839.1:0-328 GCF_055795085.1 Phormidium sp. CCY1219
CGACCTAATTCCCTGAGAGCAACAGCGAGGGTTACTTCGTTCCGAATGTCGATTGTTTGTGCCTTTAGGACGCCACTTTACGCCGGGTTTCTTTTGAGTGTGTGGAAGGTCGAATCTCCCCTCGCCTTCCCTTTATCCTTCACCTTTTTGGTTCCAGCGTGTCAGTCTAATTTTCGCTGGTTTGGAGTCTCGGCGCCTCAAACATGGCTTCGTATTCCTATCCATAGACACTTGCTCGATGGAGTACCTGTTTAGACTCAGGTTTAACCACCTTTCCTCCCCGCTTCACGGATTGATGACCAGTCGCTACCGTGGGGGAGGTGCTTTC
>NZ_JAYFEQ010000840.1:0-12933 GCF_055795085.1 Phormidium sp. CCY1219
AGGCTGGTCAGGTGGTTAGAAGTACAAGCCCCTGGCTTTAGACATGGGGTTGGTTTCTACGGAGTCCCTGACGGTTCCTTTCACGATCGCAACTGATGGTTCAATAGAGTGGGGGGTGTTCGCGGTTGAAAACCGAAGCATTGGAGGGCAGAGAAAGTCTCCAACAGGTACTTCTAAGGCTGCGACCCAGGGTGGGGCGGAGGGAGTGGGGATATTTCGAGCAAAACGGGGCGTTTTGCGCGAAACATCCCTCCTAATTTAGAGAAGCGAGCGAACCGGGCAAATCACTTCTGTTATTGCAGGGGTTTGGATGCCAATGAGCAACAACTCCAATTATCGATTGCAAAGACGACTCGATCGACACTTGCCGAAAATTTTCTAGGGGTAAAACCCCTCCTTGAAACAGCAATATCGTCTCAAAAAGGGCGGGTGCGTTTTCCCTACTTATGCCGGTGCGGCAAACCATCAATGCCGGAATTATATCATTACCGATTGTCATTTTTGCGCTTCTTTTTGCCGTTTTGTTATCTCGGGTTGTTTGTAGCCGTATTTTTATACTGCCATTTAGCGATTTAATCATCTAACGAGCTATCGAGCAATAGCCGATGCAATATAAATGACAAGCGAATGTATTGCAGTATTGTAACGCTTTTAGGAAGAATTAAGAATGAGAGATTGGGGATTGGGGATTGGGGATTGGGGATTCGGAATGGGCTGGCATTGAGAGGACTCGGGGGGATTCGAGAAGCCGTTCGAGTCTGCCGTCCGGATTCGGTTTCGAGGAATGCTCAGTTGAGCCTATCAGAGCTTAACTGGGATATAAAAGAAGTTAATTTCAAAAAAGGGCGGCAAAATCGGCAAAATGTAACAGTTTGCAAAGGTATAATGAGAGGCGGAGCAAAAAACTTAACAGTATCTTAAGAAAAACGAGGGGATTACCATCAAATGCGAGTGGCGATCGCGGGAGCAGGCTTAGCAGGACTTTCCTGCGCGAAATATTTAACAGACTTGGGACACCAGCCCATCGTTCTAGAACGGCGGGACGTGCTTGGTGGCAAAGTCGCAGCATGGAAAGACGAAGATGGAGACTGGTACGAAACGGGACTGCACATTTTCTTTGGTGCATATCCCAACATGCTGCAGCTATTTAAAGAACTCGACATCGAAGATCGGCTGCAATGGAAAGAACACACCATGATTTTCAACCAGCCGGAAAATCCGGGAACCTACTCCCGCTTTAACTTTCCGAACATGCCCGCCCCGCTAAACGGCATCTGGGCGATTTTGCGGAACAACGACATGCTCACCTGGGGGGAGAAAGTCCAGTTTGGGATGGGGCTGATTCCGGCAATGATTCAAGGGCAGAAATACGTCGAGGAAATGGATCGCTATTCATTTTCCGAGTGGCTAAAGCGGCAAAACATCCCTGCGAGAGTAGAAAAAGAAGTATTCATCGCCATGTCTAAGGCGCTGAACTTCATCAACCCAGACGAAATTTCCGCCACCGTGGTGCTGACGGCACTGAATCGGTTTTTACAAGAGAAAGAGGGGTCAAGGATGGCCTTCCTGGATGGATCCCCCACCGAGCGGCTGTGTCAGCCGATGGTAGACTATATTACGCAAGGCGGTGGGCAGGTGAGGTTAAACGCACCAGTGAAAGACTTTTTGCTCAACGAAGATGGCAAAGTGGAGGGATTTGCGATTCGGGGATTGAATGGCGGGGGGGAACAGACCGTAAAGGCGGATGCCTACGTCTCGGCGATGCCGGTGGATCCCTTGAAGCGGATGCTGCCCCAACCGTGGCGAGAGATAGAGTATTTTAAAAAGCTCGAAGGGTTAGAAGGGGTGCCGGTGATTAACCTGCATCTGTGGTTCGATCGCAAACTAAGCGATATAGACCATTTATTGTTTTCGCGCTCGTCTCTGTTGAGCGTTTATGCCGACATGAGCAACACCTGTCGGGAGTATGCCAATCGCGATCGCTCCATGCTAGAACTGGTTCTGGCACCGGCGAAAGAGTGGATCGGCAAAAGCGATCGCGAAATCGTGGATGCCACACTCCGCGAGCTAGAAAAACTGTTTCCCGACCACTTCTGTAGCGAGACCCCGGCCAAATTATTGAAATATCACGTGGTCAAGACGCCACGCTCGGTTTACAAAGCGATCGCGGGACGACAGAAGTACCGTCCGTCCCAAGTCACGCCGATTGATAACTTCTATCTAACGGGTGATTACACCATGCAACGTTACCTTGCGAGTATGGAAGGAGCGGTACTTTCTGGTAAGCTGACAGCGCAGGCCATTGCGAGTCGTCAGCCGTAGCGCGAATTTTAGATTTTAGATTTTAGTAGTGGCTATCAACTCAAATTCCCTAAACTCCAAATCAAAAGTTCTGGCATCTCAAGACGCTCCCCGCCTGCAATCAATGCTGCAATTGTCCGAACACCCACGCATGAAAACCCTGGCCTCCCCAGCGGACGCCTATGAGCTGTGTCGTCAAATCACGGCAAAGCACGCCCGCACCTTTTATCTGGGCACCCTGTTAATGTCAGAGGAAAAACGGCGGGCAATTTGGGCGATTTATGCCTGGTGCCGTCGCACGGATGAACTGGTCGATGGGCCGCGAGCGCGATTTACCACACCGGAAACGCTCGATCGGTGGGAAAGTCAGCTCGAATCCCTGTTTGCGGGCCACCCCGTAGAAGACACAGATGTGGCGTTCGTCCATACCCTCGAGCGCTTTGACTTGGATATTCAACCGTTTCGGGAGATGATTGCGGGTCAGCGCATGGATCTGTACCGCAGCCGCTACGAGACGTTTGAAGACCTCGAACTCTACTGTTACCGCGTGGCGGGAACAGTGGGGTTGATGTCCCTGCCGGTGATGGGGGTCGAGCCATTGCCTCGATCCTCGCCTTGGGAGCAACAGATGCCAGAAGCACCGGACCCAAAAGAAGAGGCGATCGCTCTCGGCATTGCCAACCAGCTCACCAACATCTTGCGCGATGTGGGCGAAGATGCCCGTCGCGGTCGCATTTATCTGCCCCTGAGCGAGTTAGCCTTGTTTAACTACACCGAGGAAGATTTATTCAACGGTGTGGTAGACGAACGATGGCAGGCGTTGATGCGATTCCAAATTCAACGCGCCCGCCAGTTCTACGCCCAAGCAGAAAAAGGGATTCTCGCCCTGAGCGCTGATGCTCGCTGGCCCGTGTGGGCGGCAAGTATGCTCTACAGCCAGATTCTCGATGCGATCGAACGCAATCAGTATGATGTGTTTAGTCAGCGCGCCTTCGTGCCGAAATCCCGCAAACTTCTATCCTTGCCCCTAGCATGGCTGCGGGCGCAAGTGCTCTGAGGGATTTCCCCGCCCATCATTCTGTCCGAACATTTATCAGGGCGCACCAAGGTGCGCCCATTTTTCGGTTGCCCTGCGCCCTCGAGAGCGCTGCAACCGCATCAGACGCGATCGCCATTCCTCAGCACGGTCACTCTTTTCCCCACCACCAGGGCGAAAATGTACCCACAATAGCAGCACTACAAAAGACGGCTAATCTATGAATGAGAATGAGTTAGGGCGCAATCCTACCACCGCACACCTCGCTTCTGAGCGCACCACAGCCGCCCTTCTCTTCCACCGCGCATCGAGCTACCTGCCCGGTGATTTTTTCCACCGAATTCACCCCATCCCCCACCTGACTCGCCCCCCAGAATTCTGGCAAACCCCTCAATCGATGTTATCCCTAGCCCCCTGTGGGCGATCGGTCCCCATTACCATACTGTGGGAACATTGCACAACCTACGGAGGGGGGTCACGCAAAGACCCAAAGAGGGGAAAATGGGAGGGGAGGAATAAATAACCCTCTCGGGGCGGGATCTCCCAATTTTCACGCAGAAGAATTGCCCGCTCGACCTCTGGCGTCACGCCGCCGACAGTGGCCGATTTTTATCCCTACATCTGTCAGCTTCCGGATCGGTTTTCACCCTTCTCGGGTTTTCAGATCTACCACCAGGGCCAAGGGCAAAACCCGCTTGCCATCTGAATTTGAAAGGGTTGTAACTCATATGACTACCTTTCCGGTCCAAGAGGGCTTATCATAGATTTGACAAAGTTCATATTTCGTAATAAAAATTTAATTATCTCAAAAGCAAGAACCATGTCAAATGTCAACCACTTAAGCAATTTGCCCCAATTGCTTATACAACCGCATGACGGGCAGACCAGTCGCTTTCTTGTCAACCTCGGATTTCAATCGGTTCGTGCCGTACCGCAACTCCTTTATCGCCGAATTTGCAAACCCCAGCTTGCAGATGTGTTTGTCCAACTCAGTGAGCAACTCTCCGAAACCGCTCAAAGCGCCTCTCGCTTCTGCATCACCGATGTCCCTCTCGACTCCACGGAGTTGCTGCGCGAATTCCTCAACGCTCAACCCCTCAACTCGGTGACTTCTTCGGTTAGACATGCATGGTTTTTTCGCCTTTTACTTAGGCGTCACTTATTTTTCAAATATCAACCGATTTTTCAACTCTCCTCGGGACAAATCACCGCCTATGAATGTCTGGCACGCGCCAGAGATGAAACGGGAAACTGCTTGAGTGGCGGTCAATTAATTAAAGCGGCATTGTCCACCCACTTAACTTGCGAGTTTGACGAACTCGCGCGGCAAATCTGTTTCGAGTCAATTGCCGCGATCGATACCCAGGAAAAATTTTTCATTAACATCTTGCCCAACGCAATTACTCGCAATCCGCAATCCCTGGAAGAAAATTTACAACAAGCGATCGATTTAGGATTACAACCCAAACAAATTGTGTTTGAGCTAACGGAAGTGGAAGTGTTGGCTCAAAGCGAAGAACTCTCGGAGCAAATTGCCAAATTACGCCAGTGGGGATTTGGAATTGCGGTGGATGATTTGTGTGGCTGCGTATCGGTGGATCGCTATGCAATGGAGTTGCGACCGGATGTGGTGAAACTCGACCGCCGACTGGTTCACGGTTGCAGTAAATATACCCTGAAGCAAACCCTGATTAAAAGTTTGCTAGATTCGGCGCATCAAGAGGGAATTTTGGTGCTAGCGGAAGGACTCGAAGATATGGCGGATATCGAATTTTGTCGCCAGTTGGGGGTAGACTTCGGACAAGGGTTTGGTTTGGCACGTCCGGAGGTGACGTTGCGACACCAACCGTTTCCTTTCCGAAAATTTGCGTTATCGAAGGCATCCTAACTGATGGGGTTATATCCTTTCCGGTGCAATAGCAATGAAGAATAATTCCTCCGCTTAGGTGCATTATCGCCGATTCTGGGTATGGCTAAGCCCTAGGTTTGCCCCGGGGGTATTTCAATGGAGTGGGTTTCGCCGACACTGGAGCGGAGATGATATGAGGGGAGGATGCGATCGCCGATTTAATCCCCGATTGAATCAGTGGAATGGTTCCATCCCTCCGGGCGATCGCCGCTCTCAGTTGATGCCATCGATCGGGTCTTTTTCGGGAAATCGTGCCGAGGTTCCCCCTCGACGATCGCCACTCCTACCCTCGCCCCTAAGCAGGAAAATCCCGAAACAGCGCGATCGCGCCTCGGGATTCCATTTAATTGCCGCGATCGCTTAGGAATTGCTGGTTTGTGCGGCTAACATTTCCTTGAGTTTGGCTAACTCATCTGCCCAGCGCGGATCGGGTTGCACCGAGTCTTGTGAGGGGGCGGAACTCGAACCGCCACCAGAGCGTTTTGACTTGCTGCGACCTTCGCCGCTACCTGGTTTGCTTGGTTTTGGCGTGTTTTCTTCTCCCCCTTTATTTTTCTTCCGAGGCAATGCCTTCTCAATTTTGAGCGCATTGTCTTGGAACATATAGCCGTTGAACTTTTCAATAAATTGGTCGGCTTGTTCGTCATTCTTGACGGTGACAAATCCAAATCCGCGACATTTGCCGGTTTTGCGATCGGTAATCACCTTTGTGGACACCGGTTCTGCTTCCGCAAATACCTCTTGCAATTCTTGGCGATCGACTTCTTTGGGCAAATTACCCACATACAATCGAATAGACATGTATCTTTCCTCCTTTGGAATGAGTTCGTTCGATAGAGTGCAAAACCTTACTGTTTAGCAAATGGGGTAAGTTGTGGCTTCACAGGTCACGCCTGCGCGCGCTCCAAATGCCCCTACCGTCCTCCCTTTGCGGCGTTTGACAAAAGTGAGGACTGCCCTTACCATAGTCGCTTTCATATTTTGAATCCTACACATGGCACACCCTATAGACAAAAAAATGCGCCATCTGCTTGCCGCGAACTGGTTGGATCGTCTGGAGAAATGTTAGGGCTAGCATGTGATTTTTCGCGATCGCCCATTTAGGGTGTTTATAAAACCTTACTGTCAAAACCACATCCTCAACCAGAAGCTCCTTTCCCACGACAAAGCTACCGTTCGCGTTTCTCCCCTCGGGGAAAATTCAAACGGCTCAAGATTAAACTTGATGCTATTGTCAAATGGCGCTTTATAATTCACTATACCAGAAATGGGCTACAGCCTCTAATTCCATTACGCTTTCCAGCGCTAACAATCGATCCATTCTTTAACGTAACACAGTTTTAACTTGAAAGCTAGTCTTTCTCAGAGAAATTTTCAAATTTTTTTTGACCTAAAATTTACGGAACCGCAAGGCATCACGAGTTGGGATCCCAAACACCATCACGGTAGCAACACTAAAAACGAGCAAAAATTCGCGCGTTTTTAACCGGTTCTCATCTTTTACTAAAGCAATTCCCCCAACAAAACCCCCGATCGCCGGGGGAAACAGCCGAGCCTAACCCCCTCGCGGCTTGCGGCGGCAAGGGTTAGATGGAGTCGAGGCAATTATAACAGAAACCCCTAGCAATTCCACCCCCGCCGGCGATCGCCACTGGCCCACCGAAATTGTCTCAACTTACAGACCGCCGCGAGAAATCAGATAAACCCCCAACAACACCCCCAAAGCGGCCAAAATCGTAGACCAAATCGGATGATAACAATACCGAGATTTTCCCTCAGCATTCTTGAGAACTTCCACATCTAGCCACACCGTCGTCCCGCGACGAAACCATCCGGTCACGGTCACCGACTGACCCAGCCAATCTTTGGGACCGTGGGCATCGGGCCACAAATATAATAGTGGTCCGAGTTGCGAAAAACAATGCAGCTTCAGCAACCCGGTAGGAGATCGCACCATTAAATCCTGACCCAGCCAATTGCTGACCCCGGGGCGTCCCACCAGAGTACCTTCCACAGAAATGGGCGGACTATCCACTGGTAAAGCATTTGCATCGGCGATCGCCTCTGCCAAATCCGGATTCACCTGCAAATTTTTCCGCGTCACATCGGGGAAAAAATGATTGATGCGAATAAAAATCCCCAAACTTATCGCGATCGCCACCGACCCTTGCAAAATCGCCTCATCTCCCCAGACCCAATCCAGCGCCCCTATGCCCAACTGAGACAACATCGCCCCAAGAATCCAAATCGCGCCACCGAGGACCAACCCCAAAGGCAAACCAAAATAGGGGGCACCTTGCAAAAACAGCCGCTTCACCTTCCCCTTACCACTTGCCGAAGATCCGGTATCCGGCGAATTGGCCAAATCCAATTCCGAATCCAATTTCCAAAATCGCGCATACAGATCTAATAATGTCAGCCGTCGCCCAAGGGGCGGATGGGAATTATTCACACTCAGCCATTTCTCATGGGGATTGCGCCTATCCCACTGCAACAGGGTTTCCCAATCTGCGATCGCGCCACAACTTCCCAAAGCCATTCCCTGGGCGGGGGAAATCGGCATCAGCAAATCAAACCCTTCCATCGCAAAACTGGTTTGACCCTGTTTTTCGATATCTTTCACCATCGCGTACGCCATCTTCAATAACCCGCGCGTCAATCCATTCGGATTCCCCGTCAAAGACGCCGCCACGCGATCGCTGTAGTACAACCGCTGACGCGACAACCATAATACCGGCCAGCGCAGCAGGCGATAAAAGCCATACGCCACCGCTGAAATCACCCCCGCCATGCCCAAAGTTAACGTTCTCAGGACGGTTTTTTGCTCATCGAGCAACTTGTCAGCTTCCCGCGCCACTTGCCAATAAATTAAATAAGGAATTTGGCACAATAAAACCGCCAAGGACATCAGGGGAAAATCCCAACTTTGAATATGTCCTAACTCCCCCGCATATATTGCCGCAATTTCATCGTCTTCTAATTCCTGCAACAAGCCCTCGCTGACGGCAATCCGCGCAAATCGGGGCAAGCAGCCATAGGTGAAGGCGATCGGGGCGGAGGTGGGCAAAATGCCCAGTTGCACGGTGGGTATTTTGCGATCGAAACAATAGCGAGGGACTAATCGCCGCGCCTCGGGACTGAATTCTCCGAGGGCTTTTACGGAGAGGGATTTCATGCCGTAAAACTGGCGCAGTATGGCATCGAGTAACCAGGGCGAAGCGGCAAACAATACCGCCAATCCCCCGAGTAATACCCAAGTTTGGTCGCGGTAAAAGGCTTGAATCGGCCAGAGTAATGGCAGTCGGTAGAGGATTTCGTTGGCGATCGCCATTCCCCAATGCAGCAACAGGTGCAGCATCCAAAATAAGCCGATCGCGGTGGCAATTTGGGTGAAAAATAACTGGCGCGGTTTGACGACTTTTAAGGGTCGCCACTTTTCGGCGCGTTCCGCTTGTCTCCAGGTTAATTGGCGTTTAGGCGCGATCGGGGGTTCGGTTTGCGGGGTGTCGGGTTTGCGGGACTGGTTTTTGTCTGCCACCGGTGATGGCGGGGTTTTTCTGGATTTCGCGGGAGATGCGGGGGGTTTCGGTGGCATCGGCGGTGGGGATGGCGGTTGCGATCGCGGCTTTCGAGAGGGTTTGGCGGGGGGATTTAACGGGGTAAATCCGCTGCGATCGCCGTTGGAGGGTTTTGCTTTCCCGGGGAGGGGCGGCGGTAAGGGGGGATGGGAGGGGGTGGATTTTTCGGCGGGTGAGTCTTCTAAGGGGATAAATCCGGTGCGATCGCCGATGGATGGTGGGGGTGGCGGGGTGGAGGTCTCGCCGGGAGAGTTTTCTAAGGGAATAAATCCGGTGCGATCGCCGGTTTGGTGGTTGACATTTGCCGCATCTTGTGATAATGAAAAATCGGCGGGCTGCGATCGCGGCGCGGGAAAGTGTTTCTGTAATTTGCCGAGGCGATCGATGGCCCATTGCTTGATTTTTGGATTGTTGGATCGAGTCAGGGTTTGACACAAGGCGATCGCTTGGTCTGGGGAGCGGTTCTTTTGATACGCTTTGACTAAGGCAATTTGCGCCCGATAAACGGTGGGTTGGTGCAATTCTCGTTCGCAAACCCTTTCCAGGATGGCGATCGCCGTTGCATAATCATCATCCTTGAGCGCTGCCAAACCAGTCTCTAGATCCGAGTTTTGCATGGGTTTTAATTCACAAGTGGCAGATGAACCAAAAAGGGAAAATTCCCGCGAAATTAAGAATAAAAAACCTGGTGGTTTATCTTCTTAATTCTGTGTGGATTAGCGGTTAAATCGATTCGGGTTCTTGTCCCGAAACCACTGGCGCAGTGGTATTTAATTTTAATTCGGGATGGTCCGCTTGAGTCTGCTGCAAATTCCATTCGTTTTTAAACAGCAACACGGGGCGTCCCCAGCTATCTTTAACCGTTGCGGTATTAAACAGTCGTCCGGCTTTTTCTAAGGCTTCCCAACCGCCAGCCACCCAGCGGGCGATCGCAAAGGGCAAAGGGTCGAGGCGAGTCTCGACATTATACTCGTTTTGCAGTCGGAATTGAACTACTTCAAATTGCAGTTGTCCCACGGCGGCTAATATCGGATCGCGTTTGGATTCGTCTACGGAATACATGATTTGCACCGCACCTTCTTCGCGCAATTCGGAAACGCCTTTGCGAAATTGTTTGAATTTGGACGGGTTGGGATTTTTGAGGTAAGCGAATAATTCGGGGGAAAAACAGGGAATTCCTTCGTATTCGAGTTTTTTGCCCACGTAAATGGTGTCGCCAATGGCAAATACGCCGGGATTGTTTAATCCGATCACGTCTCCGGGATAGGCTTCTTCTAAGGATTCCCGCCCTTGGGCAAATAATTTCTGCGGGCGGGATAAGCGGACGGTTTTTCCAGTCCGGGAATGGTTTACGGTCATGTCTTTTTCAAATTTGCCGGTACAAACGCGGACGAAGGCGATGCGATCGCGATGTCTCGGATCCATGTTGGCTTGCAGTTTGAAGACAAATCCGCTAAAGTCGGGATGGTGAGGGTTGATTTCTCCGCGCGAGCTTTGTCGCGAGGTGGGTTTGAGGGCGTATTCTAAGAAGGAATCGAGAAATAGTTTGACCCCAAAGTTGGTCATGGCACTACCAAAAAATACCGGGGTCATTTTTCCGGCGTGGATTTGCTCTAAGTCTAAATCGGCGGCGACTTCTTCGAGTAATTCAAGTTCGTCTTTTAGTTGATATATCGTGTCGCGATCGAGCAGGTCTTCGATGCGCGGATCGCCTAGGTCGATCGCGGTGTCTACTGCTTCTTTGGAACCGTGGGCGGTTCTTTGGAATAAGTGGATTTTTTGGGTGCGGCGATCGTACACTCCTTTGAAGCGATCGCCCTGTCCGATAGGCCAATTTACTGCATAGGTGGTCATCCCTAATTCGCTCTCGATTTCATCGAGCAATTCTAAGGGGTCGCGAGTGGGCCGATCCATCTTATTCATAAAGGTGAAAATCGGCATCGATCGCATCCGACAAACTTCAAATAATTTGCGCGTCTGCGGTTCTAATCCTTTGGCTGCATCTTCTAGCATTACCGCATTATCCGCCGCCGCTAAGGTGCGATAGGTGTCTTCGCTAAAGTCCTGGTGTCCGGGGGTATCTAGAAGGTTAATTTGCTTGTTTTGATATTCAAACTGCAAAACGGTGGAGGCGATCGAAATTCCCCGCTGTTGTTCCATCGCCATCCAGTCTGAAGTCGCATGGCGCTGTGCTCGCTTCGCTTTTACCGCACCGGCTTCGTGAATTGCCCCTCCGTACAGTAGCAGTTTTTCGGTTAATGTGGTTTTCCCCGCGTCGGGGTGGGAGATAATCGCAAAATTTCGCCGTCTGTCTACGGCTGTTTTCATTTCGGTCTGGATTGCTTCGGACATAATGGATAGTAGTCAGCCGGTTCGGCAATGCTTCAATCCGAGTTTAGCAAAATTACGCTAGCTTAAGGATGACTAGGCGCATCTTTGGCGATCGCCTGACCCCTCAGGCGTCGCTACCCTGCGCCTCGCAACTACCACAAGAGGAGCATCTGTTATGTACGATTCGGATAAGCGCCGGATTTTATCCCTCCTGGCACATGGCGCAATTTTTGCCAGTACCCTATTTGTCTCTATCGGTATCCCAATTGTCATTTTGTTCGTCTCTGATGACCCGGTGGTTAAGGATAATGCCCAAGAATCGATTAATTTTCACCTCAATGTCTGGTTTTATGGTGCCATTATCGGTGGCTTGGCTTGGCTCACCTTTGGTTTGCTCGGAATCATCCTCGGTCCGATTGGATTTTTGCTACACTGGGGACTAACGGCTTTTGCTTTATTAAAGGTATTCGGCAATCCTGACGAACCGTTCAAATATCCCTTTATCTTTCGTCTGTTGTAATCCCTATTTCTCCCCCCCCTCCATCGGGGGCATCCCTCCCGCACATCTCGGGTTTCTGCGGATGCTCTCTTTACCCTTGTCGGAATATTTTTTACCTCGATTTCCACGCATCCGCTCCCCCCCCAATCTGGCTCTCTGTTTTCTCCATTTTCCCCCTTTGACTTCAAGTGCATTTTCTCCCGTAAACCCATAAAAGTTATTGGAAATTTAACTCATGTATGACTCAGATAAACGCAAACTCTTCTCGGCTGTTTCTCACGCCGCCATATTTTTCAGCGCTTCTATCGTCTCTTTTGGCGTTCCGATCGCCATTCTGTTTGTCTCTGACGACCCGGTGGTGAAGGAAAATGCCAAGGAATCTATCAATTTTCACATCAATATTTACATCTATGCAATCATTTTTGGTCTGCTGACCCTGGTTGTTATTGGAATTCCCTTGTTGATTCTTTTGGCGGTTGCTAGTGTTGTGATGCCGATTTTGGCACTGGTTAAAGTGGTTAGTAACCCAAACTCAGTTTACCGTTACCCGTTCATTTTTCGCTTAGTATAGTTTATCTTTAACTAGGCAATTGCCAAAAATTAAGAATTAAGAATTAAGCAATAATCGTTTTAAAAATCCTCAATTCTCAATTCTTGATTCTTAATTGTCTCGCGAATTATTCCTTGTCACCACTCTTTCTCTAACTGACCGTTCGTTTATAGCGGTTATCATAAGGGTGAGGTAAGCAGTCATACCAAATAAATTTTAAGCACTTATGCAAAATAATTTACAGGTTTTAACTCGTTAACTCGTTAACTCCTTTAACTCGTTCCCCCCAGAGGGGAACGTCCCTCCAGAACTACCGCCTCCCCCCCCAATAAATGTGCAAAATAATTGGCACCCTTGCTTACATCCAATTAACGCAGTTTGTAGGGTGGTCAGTTCGCGAACAGATGCGCGATCGGCACCTAAGAATGAGTGACAAAGCCCACCCTACCTCTGCAATTATTTTTGCACGAGTACATAGAAAATAGAAAGTTGTTCTGGATTCCCATCTGCGCGGTTGGGACAGAAATACTGCATACCCCATAAATTTGAGACCTGCTATAGCGTTATACCATTTTTCGATAAGGATGTTAGAGGGTACAACTGTGGCGCTGTCGGTACAGTTTCTTTCCACCAATAGCGTGGATGGTTGGACTGGGGATAAATAACTATTCCGGTTAGCGGTACAGTTTTTTCCACCGATAGGGCACTGTTGGCGAAATAACTATTCCG
>NZ_JAYFEQ010000841.1:0-1570 GCF_055795085.1 Phormidium sp. CCY1219
TTGCTATTAACCGGGGCATTTATCCCCCGGCGGGAGTTGCTATTAACCGGGGCATTTATCCCCCGGCGGGAGTTGCTTCGGAAATTACCGACGGAAAAATCGCCAAGCCAGGATAATAAATAAAGTGACAACTCCCGCTAACGTCCCAGAAAACACACTTAACCCCAACACAAAGTGTAAATCCGACCAACCCCGGGTGAAAGGCATCTCATCCAGGGCCGTATCCCCAATCGAAATCCCTTTAATATCTTCAACATAATTGGAAGAAGCAGAAGCCACCATTCCGCCCGTTCCCAATCCAATGCCGAAAATTCCCACTACAGCTTGAAACGTGCGATCGCGATGCGCTTGGCGGATTTCTAGCAGGCTATTAATCGTATCCGCAAGGCGCGCAATATCATCCCAACAGCGGCGCAAACTGTTCGCGTCTTTCTGCAATTGCGGCAGATAGGTTTGCTGCACTTGTTGGCTGAATTCTGCTAAATAATCCAGCTTTACCGGTCCGTTGACTTGGGCATTTTGAATCAGAGTTTCTCGATAATTATCGTAGTTATTTAGATGGATTTCGATAGTCGTCTGGTTGATTTCTACCGAATTCAAGCCTTGCTTGAAGCGAAATTGAGTTTCGATCGCCTCGGTTAGTTCGGTTAAATTTAACTCCGACAGGGGGTGGGCGAAATTGAGGGTATTGTAATCGCCCACCAGGGTGGATTTGAGCTGGCGACTGTTGCGATACGCCCAGAGAATTTTATCCCGCGACAACCATAAGGGCCGCCAGTAATTCACCAGCAACTTTGCCCCGGCGTCTAATTGAGCGCGATCGCGGTAAAAAACCAGGGTTAAATGAGAATTTGGCTCGATTTTTTGCCATTGTTGCGGTTGCGATCGCCAAAACTGCCAGATTTTCCCATCCCACAGCACTCCTTCCTTTTCCTGTTTCCAACCTCGGTTATCAATTAAGTGCTGGTACGCCAGTTTGGCAAATTCTTTTATCTCCCCTTCCGTTCCCGATTCTAGCACAGCAGACAGCACCAAACTGTGCCCGATAGTCTGTAACTTCTCAGGCGGTTGGAGAAACTCCTGCATGCACTTGAGAAATGCGATCGCCTCCCCTTTATCGTAACTGGCGATCGTATAGGCATTAAACACCAACACCCAACTGTCTTCCTCGGACCAGCGCCGATACTCCCCTTCTAGGGTATGCTGTTCTCGCCTCCCCGTAAAGGGTAACTGGGCCACTTTTACCTCATCCACCTGGCAAAATTTGCGTTCGGTCTCTTGGCTAAAAGAGGTTTTGAATTCATCGCCAATCAGTTGCACTAAATTGTGTAAAAAACTTTCATAGTGCGGCGTCGTGGTTTCCGCCTTCACCCCCAATCCTTGTTTGAGCGTGTAGGTGAATCCATAAAGACTCAAAGTATTGATTTTCAGCATAGGAATTTGAGGAAATAAAAGAAGCGGGGGATTGAAATCGCGCCTTTGCAAACCAAGCGATTGAAATTGCGCCTTTGCAAACCAAGTCCGCCTTCGCGGACTAATCGAAGAAGAATCGGAAGCGGGCAATTGAAAT
>NZ_JAYFEQ010000842.1:0-5428 GCF_055795085.1 Phormidium sp. CCY1219
ACCCAGATCTCAAAGGTCTCGGCCCAGAAGCCCGCGCCGTACCGCCTAAGCGGTCGGCGTCGGGAGTACGTCACAATGCAATGGCAAGTTAGTAGATGAATAACACCGATTCCCAGAACAACTCCCCCCTCATCCTTCTTGTGGATGACGATCGGACAACTCGCATGATGCTGCGTCGCGCCATGCAAAATGAAGGGTATCAGGTGGTTGAGGCTTCTGACGGGATCGAGGGTGTAGATATTTACAAGCGGCTTCACCCAGATATGGTGCTGCTTGATGCCCGGATGCCCGTGATGGATGGCTTTACCTGCTGTACCCAAATCCAAGCACTCTCCCCCGGTCGGGGTATCCCCGTGTTGATGATTACCAGTCTCGAAGATGAAGACTCGGTGGATCGCGCGTTTGAAGCGGGGGCGACAGACTATATCACCAAACCGATTCATTGGGCGGTTCTGCGTCGGCGGGTGCAGCGTCTGCTTCAGGAAAGGCAAGCGGAACGCGAAATTGTCAGGGCACTAGACCGCGAACGCGAACTCGGCGACTTGAGATCCCGCATCGTGACGATGGTCTCTCACGAGTACCGCACTCCCCTGACGGCTATTTTGTCTTCGGCGGAATTGCTGGAATGTTATTGGCCAAAGTGGGATGAAAGCAAGCGGACGAAACACCTACAGCGCATTCAAACCGCTGCTCATCACCTGACGCAGTTGGTTTCTGACGTGCTCTCGATCGATCGGGTTGAATCCGGTCAGCTCGAATTCGAACCGGTACCGGTGAATCTGGAAGAACTCTGCACGGCGGCGATCGCTGAGTGCCACTTGACGCCTCATTCGCCCCACCAAATCAACTTTACCTCTCAGGGACACTGTGCTGATGCGATCGCCGATCCTAAACTCCTACGCCAGTTGTTGAGCAATTTACTCTCGAATGCGATTAAATATTCTCCAAAAGGAGGCACAATTCATTTTGAGTTGAGCTGCGCTCACTCTTCCCCTGCTGACAGTGCCGCGCTTCACTCCCCTGATTCTCCTGACAATGCTGGCAACCCTGCCGGCAATTGGGTGATTTTCCGCATCCAAGACCCGGGGATTGGCATTCTCCCGGATGAACAGCCCCAGTTGTTTAATGCGTTTCATCGCGGGAGCAATGTGGGTACTATTCAGGGGACGGGTTTGGGTTTGGCGATCGCCAAAAAATATGTGGAGTTACATCGAGGCGAGATGACCCTGGAAGGCTCTCCCGATGAGGGCACGATTGTTACGGTGAGGATTCCCCAACGCCGTTTGTCTTAACTCGACTCAGGCGGGAGTTCGCCCCCGGGCAATCTTTACCTTCGATGCCGGATGGATCGCAGGGCAGGGACGCTGCTGCTTCCCATTCGGTCTGGGTCTCCCCTTCGCTTCTTCTCCTTTTGTGTGGGCAATACTCCAGCACTCTCTTCACTCCCGTCCCCCTCCCTTGTGCCTCGCGATCGGCAAGGTTTTCTCCCCTGCTTTGGGGAAACCATTTTCCCTGAATTGCATCTTTTAATCCCCCGCTACATTATCGCTCTTTAATTTACCAAAACTTTAAAAATATCCCCCTATTTTTTCCCTCCATTCTCTTACAATAACCCTAACCCGCCTCCCCAACTGGAACGGAAACCCCAGT
The DNA here is from genome assembly GCF_055795085.1 of Phormidium sp. CCY1219. Classification (NCBI taxonomy): domain Bacteria; kingdom Bacillati; phylum Cyanobacteriota; class Cyanophyceae; order Oscillatoriales; family Oscillatoriaceae; genus Phormidium; species Phormidium sp. CCY1219. The sequence continues at coordinate 1,651 of NZ_JAYFEQ010000842.1, forward strand.
GCTTAGGCTCAACCCGCCAGAAGGGGTGGATGCCCCCACGTTCGGCGAGCCTGTAGAATCTCTGTCCACTCTTCTCCACCGGAGAACCGCGAGGTTTCGGGTTTGATTGACTCCCTATTCACTAGCGCTCAAATCGCTTAACTGTAAGATACAATTCAGGGTAACTAAAACATTGATGGAAGGAGATGGCCGTTAAAATTGTGGAGGGCTGGCTGTGTGGTTACCTCGATAACCATTCATCACCTCAATTCCATCCAATACCAGGATTGCACGATGCAAATCATTGCAAAAAATAAGCGGCAATCTACCACCAAAACAAAACATAAAGTCTGTGTTCCGCCTACGTTAACCCTTTAAAAAACCACATCAATCCTATGCAAAAAATATTCCAGGCGATCGCCGTGTTGGGTACAATGGTGGCAAGCCTCTCTCTACCAGGAGGTGCCCGCGCCCTTGATGCGGGTCAGCTCACGGTGGAAGTGGATGGACTGACTAACCAACAAGGCAATATTTGTTTGACTGTTTTTTCTCGCAGCGACGGATTTCCCAAAGATGCGATGAAAGCCCTCAAAGCCTCTTGTTTCCCTATTTCTCAAACTCCCCTGACCCTCACCTTGGACGGGCTGAATTTTGGCAACTATGCGGTGGCTTTATTTCACGATGAAAATGCTGATGGGGAACTCAACACCAATCAAATCGGCATTCCCCAAGAAGGGTTTGGATTTTCCAATAACCCCCCCATCCTCACCGGACCGCCACAATTTCGCGATGCCACGTTTTTTTTGGCGGGACAAAATACCACGATTCGGATCGACCTGAATTATTTGCTCTGATTGTAAGCCTTGCTTTAGGTAGGGGTGGAAACTGTGGCTGTTCAATCGAAGGCGATCGCTAAACAATTGAAGATATCGTGAAGAGGGAAGGTCGGATTGCATTACCGCGCCACTGGGGCGCGCTACGGCATTCGGCTGACCCCACTGCGATCTATCACTGCTTACTGGAGGCGAAAATTATGCAGCGAATCTTCACCTGGCTGGGCATCATGGCGGGAATGAGTCTGTGGGTTCCGGTCTCGGTTTTAGCCGCCCCGGAGGATCCCACGGGCAGCCAGGACTCGGGACAAGTGACGACTCCGGGGGTTATCCTGGATGCACCATCGACGCCGAGTGCCCCTAGGGCGACTCCCCAGATGACTCCTCAACCCTCTGCGGATCCCACTGCACCCCGGGCAACTCCCCAGACGATTCTGCAACCGGATACTCCTTCGGGGGAGAATACGGGTGAATCCACCCCCGCCGCTGCCCCGACGGAGGTGGAAACTTTGCTCTCCCGAGGTCAATATCTGCTCAGTTCCAAACAATATGAGGATGCCCTGCGCGCTTACCAAAGCGTCATCGACCTCAATTCTAATAATGCTGATGCCTGGATCGGTCGCGGTATGGTTCTCGAACAGTTGGAACAGTACGATGAGGCGATCGCGGCGATGAACCGCGCTACGGAAATTCGCCCGAACTATTCTCTAGCCTGGTTCAGTCGCGGAATGGTCCTCAAACAGGCGCAACAGTACGAAGAGGCGCTCGAATCGTTCGATCGCGCCTTAGAAGGTAATAGCGAATGGGGAGATAACCGGGCCGCTGATGCCGCAATTAACCGAGGGTCGGTTCTGTGGCAATTAGAGCGTCGCGATGAGGCGATCGCCGCGTTCGATCGCGCCCTGGAATTGGATCCTCAGTTCGCCCTGGCTTGGTACAACAAAGGTACCGCTCTCCTGATCCTCGGCGAGTACGAGGCGGCGGTGGAATCTTACGATCGCGCGATCGATAGTACCGGGGAATGGGGCTTGACTACCGGTCCGGCTAGTGCCTGGTACAACCGGGGTCTGGCCCTGGAACAGTTGGAACGCTATGAAGAAGCGATCGAATCCTATGACCAAGCCCTGAGAATTACCCCTAACCACACTAAGGCCCGACAGCAACTCGCGAATCTGCGCGATCGCCTACAAAATTAACTCTGCACCCCTAAGTTGAAAGAATCGCGGACGAGGATCCGCGATTCTTTCTGGTTCTTTTTATGGCAACCACTCGGGGCGCAACCCGCGAAAGGGAAAGTCCACCGGTGTCAAATTGTCTATCTCCTCGGGGGGAATACTCGGCTCTAAGGGCAGCAACCACAAGCGCGAGGTGACGATCGCTTCCCCGGAATTGGTGCGCGGCATTGCTTCGCTCCCTTGACTTCTGCCTCGATTTGTGGTAGAGATTTGGTCGAAGAGCAACCCTAACCCGTCGGGAGATAAACTCATCTGAATCTCTCTTTGCTTCGGTAGCAATACCAAGGTGGTTGCCTCTTCGGTTTCTAGGTTAATCGCGGCAATATATGGCTCTTCTCGATATTCATCCCCTTCGATTAGGGTGGTCAGCAGGGTATAGAGAATCTTCCCATCGGGACTAAATTCGGCATCGAGAATCGACCCTTTGATGCGTCGCAATTCTTTTTGCACCCCGGTGTTGGTGACTAGAAACAGCGATCGCGTATAGTCTGTGTTGAATTTCACCATCGCCGCCGCCGCACCATTGCGGGAAAAATCTAGCACCTGTGCGAATTTCGGCAGAAATTCTAACGGTTCGGCGTTGGCTTCTAAGGGCAAAATCGCTAACCCCTGCCCTTGGGCGATCGCGATGGCATTACTGTCTGGGGTAATTAAAAATTCTCCCCCCGGTTCCGCTTCTAGGGGTTTCGCTTTTTTTCCCTCTTTTATCATCCACAAGCCCACTTTCCCCCCTTTGCCTTTCTTCAAGCGCTGCACTAAAATGGTGGAGCCGTCGGAAGATAAATCGAAACTGAAGTTTTGATAGTTTTTTGCGTCTAAGACTAACTCGATTTTTCCCGGGGGTTTCCCATCTCGACCTGTGGTGACGGTGTAGAGTTTCTGTTCGAGTAACTCGTTGGATCCGGCGTGGCGATCGCTGGCGGAAAATAAGATCCGATCGCCTTTGGGATAGGGTTCGTAGTCCATTACCATTAAATCTTCGGTGAGAACCGTTTTTTCCCCTTGGGTTAAATTGTACAAAATTAACTGTCCGCGTTCTTGTTCCTCTACGCCTAGGTAAACAATTGCGCGATCGCGACTTTTGAATCTGCCCACATAGGGATCGATCGGGGTCGCTGTCTCGGGATTGTCAAAGCGATCTCGCGCACCCTCTATTTCTAGCTCAAATTCCATCCCATAGGGTAAGGGGCGATCGAGTGTATAGGCCATCCTCTGTCCGGCCCAGCTAATTTTACCCGGTAACGCTGGCTCGATTTCTAAATTCTCTTCGACGCTGACCCGATCCATCGGACGACTGAAGGTGACGATAAAGGCTCTCTCTTCAGCTCCGATTTCTCTATCCTCCCAGCTAAAGTCCCGCACTCTCGGGGCGGTACTGTCTCCCCCAAACAGTAATAGGGCGATCGCTACCGTCAGCACCGCAATCAGTGCTATGGCGGCGCGATCGAGCGGTTGGGAGAATTGATTCGCAATCTTCGAGGCGCTTAACATTTACACTTCTATTTTGGACTTTCTCTTGTTTTAACTTACCCGTCTTTTGCCCCTTCTTCCCTTCGGGTTTCCCCTTCTCTGGCTCTTTTCTGGGGCGCGATCGCGCTTCCGGTTAAAAAAATTATTTTTTTTGTGCGAAGCGGGCAATTTCGCGTTACATTGTAATCATAATGGGAGGCTAAGGGTTTGGCGAAAATTGTCACTATTCCCATTATAATATAGACTACCAAGCTTCCGAGC
>NZ_JAYFEQ010000843.1:0-4237 GCF_055795085.1 Phormidium sp. CCY1219
TTTCTCCGTAAGCCTGGGAATTACCTTCCACAACGGCACTATTATCTTCCAGATTGATGTCGGTATTCAAATCTAAGTTAACCAAATCGTTTTGATAGTAGGTTAGGCCACTTCCGCCTTGTACCTGAGTGTTTTGGTCAAGGGTTTCCATGTGGTTCAGATTCCGAATAATCATAAATTAACCTCCTGATTGTGTGCTAGAGACTGGTAATGACTCTTTATGTTTTACAGCGAAGCTTGTTATTGTAAATCCGCCATTATTGAATATTCAGCGTTTTATGCTTCTCTGTTTTTAGTTTAACGAAGTAAGCGGAACTTGTGTTGCCATTATGGCGAGTTTATTCACAGTTCTAAAGCAACGCTCTTTCGCTTTCAACTATTCTTAGTTTAACGAAGTAAGCGGAACTTGTGTTGCCATTATGGCGAGTTTATTCAAAAACTTTTAAACCGCTTTCCTCGAACTCAACTGTTTTAATCGTAGCGATTGAGAGTGGCGTTGTGTTGCCAGAATGGCAGGCTTCCGGCAAATATATCACAAGTGATACTCCGCAGGTTAGAGAGAGAATTGGCAGGAATGGGAGGGCAGGGGTTGGAGTCTCTCGAAAGTTAGACAAGAAGAAGCAGCGAGAAGGTTGCGATCGCCTATCCCCCAGTGACAACAGCAATGAATTTTCGACTGGAACAAACGGCATTTTGGCTAAATTGCCATTGTGGCAGCGATTTTCCCTGGAATGACAGCCAAATCGACACCGGATGGTGAAACGCAAAGCACAACACTCCATGCCAATCCCGAGATATCATTCATTGTCCCACCGATTGGGTTGGTGCGTCACCCCCGATTTGGATTGGCTTATCTAACCCTGCATGGAGTGGCGGGGGTGAGGCACCTACGAGTATTACAGCAGATCCCCACGAAAAAACCTGCCTAGTGCTGGACCAGACAGGAAAAGCAGACAATGCTAAACTATCAATCGGTGTGGCGACAGTGGAACGGGAATCTCTACCCACATTCGCTCGCACTGAGTTCTGTATAGTAATTCATATTCAAAGCGCTATATCCGCCTCGGACCTTCTCTTTTCGTTCGTCCACCGTTTCTAAATAAGCCAAATCCTTAATCCGCGACTTTCTATTGCTCTTTTCTGGCTCATTGGAAGACTCATCTTTGCTGCGATGTCCGCTTTTTTTGTAACCTTGGCGGTGCTTCTTCATCAATCGGTTGTAAGTCCGATAAGGCATGTAATGCAAGGGATTGTACCCTCCAAATCGCAGGATTAATACGCAGGCCCAAGAATACTTGCCGGCCAAAATGGCGTCGATAACTAAATCGAACTGCTCTTCGCTCATTACTTTGTCTAACTGACGGTTAGCCTGTATGGGATAAGTCATGGTGATGTCTCCTTTACTCCTAAATTTAACTAATCTTTTCCAAGTCAATGATGAACTAGAAATTGATTCCCCCTTCTTTAAGCTGCCGGATCGGGTCTAAAAACAGATCTGCAATCCGGCGCTTGCGGATTACGATATCCGCCTGTGCCGTTTGCCCCGGCTTGAAATAAATCTTTTTTCCATTGTCCATAACATAATTGCGGTCTAACGTGACTTCAACTTTATAAACTTCTCCCAAACGGTCATTGGCTTTTGTATCCGGAGAAATGGAGGTCACTTTACCGGAGACGATGCCGTATTCCTGATAGGGATAAGCATCAAACTTCACCTGAACCTCCATGCCCGTTTCCATAAAACCGGCTTCTCGATTGGGCACGCTGGCGGAAAGAACCAGGGGTGCATCTTCAGCCGCAATTTCGGCAATGGTTTCGCCCGGTTTCACCACTTCGCCGGTGTTACTGAGCGCCAGGGAAAGTACCACGCCATCAACCGGTGCGTAGAGAAAGCGCTCTTCTAACTTCGTCCTCGCACTTTCGAGGCGATTTTTGGTATCGGTAATTCTGCCTTCGAGTTCGGAAATTTCCACTTGGAGGCGATCGATTTGCTGCTGCGATTCGAGTTCAATTCGTTCTGCTTCGGCACGCTTTTGTTTCAGTTGTGCTTGCAGTCGGGTTAATTCGGCTTTTGCTTCTTCGAGCTGACCTCGAGTTTCGGTCATTTTCTCACGCTGATTTCGCAGCGATCGCTCGGCTTCAAATAACCGTTCTTTGACCCGAGTCGCCTCGGAAATTTGCGATCGCAGCAGGGCCGTTTGCCGATCGCGCAATGCCTGACCGGCCTCAAACAACCGTTCTTTGGCGCGAGTGGTTTCGGAAATTTGCGCGCGAACTAAGGCATTTTGCCGATCGCGCATTGCTTGCCGGGCCTCAAACATCTGCTCTCGCGCCCGGGTCTTGTCTGACATCTGCGCTCTGAGCAATGCATTTTCGCGATCGCGCAACGCTTGTTCCGCCTGAAACAATCGCTCTTTCGACACCGCACCTTCATCCACCAACGGCTTTAACCGGCCAATCCGCTCTTTTTGTGCTTCGATATCCACTTTTAACTGCTCGATGAGCTGTTGGCTCTTTTCCTGCAGCGGTGCGACAATTTCTTGCCGTTGCTGCTGCGCCTGCACGTCGCTTTCCAATTGCGCGATTAGCTCTTCGGTCTTCTCTTGCAGGGGTTCGGCTATCTCACTTCTCTCCTGCTGCGCCGCCACATCGGCTCGCAGTTGTTCCACCAGTTCCTGCGCCTGCTGCGCCAACGGTTGCAGGCGATCGCGTCGCGCCTGTAGCGCCGCTTGCTGCTCTTGCAATTGTGCCAGCATCTCGGTGGTGGTTCCTACATTTTCCTGCGCCCGCGCGATCGCCGCTTCCTGAGCCTCGGCATCCGCTTGCGCCATCGCCACCCGGGTTTGCGCTTCCAAACGAATTTGCTCGATCGAATCTTGCTTTTGCACCAATTGCAGTTGTGAGTTTGCCAACTGTTCCTGCAGCCGCTTCACTTCCGCTTCGGCGAGTTTGGTATCCAATTCGGCAATCACCGCACCCTTTTCCACCGTCTCACCTTCTTCTACGGCAATTTTGGCCACCTTTCCCATTTCCACGGGATTCACCTGATATGTATCTCCTTGAGGCACCAGTTCCCCTGGGGCTTGACCTACTTCATTAATGCGTCCCAACCACGCCCAAGTACCAAACACCACGGAAAACACCATTCCCCCCAGGAGAACGTACCGTCCAAATGCGGCGGGTGGTTTTTCTAGCAAGCTGTGAACCGAGGGAGACCAATTCGACTCTTCCGCTTCGGCTTCGCGATCGCGCGGTTCCTCATTCTTCTCATTATGAGAGCCATCGGGGATTGAAGGCGGCGACGATGCGGAACTAGCAATTCCCCCATAAATACCACTGGGGCGATCGCAAATCTCCGTCTCCTCCTCCTCGCGGGAAAGATTCTCAAACTGCAATCTACCCCCCTGACGAGGGGACTTTTCTTCCTTCCACCCTTTTCCCGTTTTCGTCTTAGAATTGTTTGCCCGAATCTTAAACTTCATCACTCAATTTTCCTTTATCCACGACTTACCTCAACCGATGCCATTGTCAACTCAGTTGCTCTAATTGATTGGGGGAGCAGACCCTCGTCTTTGTCCGGTCAGACTCCACATTTAATTTGGGTAAACTTTGGCATATACCTTAGACCAAATATAGAGAATTTTTCTGACAACGAAAAATACATTTTTAAAAATTTCCTACCCGTACATTATAACTCAAATCTGGAGTATTTTCTGCCAAATTAGCCCTGGGGTTACAAACTTTACTGTTTCTTTAAAAAAAGCGACCGATTATATCAAAATAACCGAGATTTTTAAAGATTTTGTAAAAGCGAGTTTTAAATCATAAATCGGGAATTTCCCGCAGCAGTAAGGGGCAGGATTGCTTCCGCAAAACTCACCCCTCCAAAAAACGGCAAAAAATTTCAAATCAATTGCCAACCTTTACCGAAAAAGCCAATTTAAACCCCAACCTGAATATCCAATTAAAGGTCGAGCTGTTGCTGCGCGAGGTGATAGTACAATCCTCCCACATCCATCAGTTCGCTATGGGAGCCTTGTTCCACCAACAAACCGCGATCGAGTACCAAAATACAGTCCGCATTTCGCACCGTAGAAAGACGGTGAGCGATGATAAAAGTGGTGCGATCGCGACGGATGCGCTCCAGATTTTGCTGGAATCGACGTTCCGACTCGGTATCCAGAGAACTGGTCGCCTCATCCAAAATTAAAATCTGCGGATTGCCCAACAACGCCCG
>NZ_JAYFEQ010000844.1:0-58865 GCF_055795085.1 Phormidium sp. CCY1219
TAGCTGCCGGTTGCGCCGCCTTCGGTGGCGGTGGTGGCAGTGGGGGTGATGGTGACGCCTGCGCTGTCGTTGTCGGTGATGGTGAGGGTGGCGGTGTTGTTGGGGGCGGAACCGACGTTGTATCCGGTTCCGGTGTTGAGGGTGACGATGACTGTTTCACCGGCATCGATAATGGCATCGTCAGTGGGGGTAACGTCGATGGTGGCGGTGGTACTGCCAGTGGGGATGGTGACGGTTCCGGAGAGTGCGGTGTAGTCGGTTCCCGAGGTGGCGGTTCCGGTGACGGTGTAGTTGATGGTGGTGTCAGCGGTGGCAGTCTCGGAGAGGGTGAGGGTAAAAGTGCCGGCGGTTGCGCCGCCTTCTGCGGGGGTGGTACCTGGGGCGATGCTGACGATGGGTGTGATATCTTCAAAGTAGGAGGTTTTGCCGTCACGTGCCCCAATCAAGGCATCTAAATCCCCGTCGTTGTCGATATCCACCAAGCTGGGGTTGGCATAAGACCCCACTTTTATAAGGCCGAAGGGGTTGGTTTGGGCGGTGGCAAAGGCAGGGGCGGTGGCGCTGCCGGTATTCTCAAAGTAGGAGGTGTTGCCGTCACTGTTCCCAATGAAGGCATCTAAATCCCCATCTTTGTCAATATCCACCAAGGTGGGGGTGGCAGAAAACCCAACATCATTGAGGCCGAAGGGGTCGGTTTGGGCGGTGGCAAAGGCAGGGGCGGTGGCGCTGCCGGTATTCTCAAAGTAGCGGATGTTGCCGTTACTGTTCCCAATGAAGGCATCTAAATCCCCGTCGTTGTCGATATCCACTAAGGTGGGGGAGGCATAAAACCCCACCTTAGTGAGACCGAAGGGGTTGACGCCAGCGGCGGCAAAGGTAGGGGCAGTGGCGCTGCCAGTATTCTCAAAGTAGCGGGTGTTGCCGAAAATCTGCCCAATGAAGGCATCTAAATCCCCGTCGTTGTCGATATCCACGAAGGTGGGGGTGGCATAAGTCCCCACATCAGCAAGACCGAAGGGGTCGGTTTGGGGGGCGGCAAAGACAGGGGCGGTGGCGCTGCCGGTATTCTCAAAGTAGCGGGTGTTGCCGTCACTGTTCCCAATGAAGGCATCTAAATCCCCATCGTTGTCGATATCCACGAAGGTGGGGGCGGCCTGACTCCCCACATCATTGAGACCGAAGGGGATGGGGACAGCGGTGTTGAAAATCGGCATAATTGTTAATCAAGGGGTAATGTTTAATGGACAGTTGAATGCGAGTTGGATTTGAGTTGGGTATGGGGGGTTGGGAATTTCCCCAGATGGGCAATTTGGGAGGCAGGAGGGGATCGGGAGGGTTTCATTGGCTCATCCATTTGAATTTAAGGGGTTAACGGTTTCACGGCTTGGCGAGACACACCAATGCCCGTTAAATAGGGCCGCAAATGTCGTTCTAAGAACTTGCTCATCGGTTGATTCTCCCAGGCGACTGATAAGGTGCAATTTTCAATTTCACTGGCGATTTGCTGTTGAATCGACTGGGAGAGCAGAGAGATTCCGCGTCCGAGTTTTTGATATTTTGCACCCACGAATAAGCTGGAGTAACGAATGGTATCGGGGGCGACGCGGTGAGTGACGATCCAGCCGATCGCTTCTCCTTGATGGCGCAATCCCAAACTATTCATCGGTTCCAGACGGGCTTCATCTAAAAAGGGATTGAGTGATGGCGGATATCCTCCTTTTTCGAGAAGAGTTTGGCGGTCTTTTGCCGTTAATTCTACCCAGGGAAAGACGGTAAAGGAATCGGGTAAGGGATACTTGTACAGCCAAGGGGCTTCGGCAATTTTGGCGGTGGTGGTTTGAGCCAGAATAAAGGTGGTTTTTGGCGGCAACCAGCCGAGTTTTTGCAACAAAGGTTCCAAGGCAAGGGTGGTCAATTCGCTGCTTTTATAAGTCATTTCAATCTGCTGACAGCCGATTTTTCTCAGTTCTTTTTCTAAGTGGTTTATCAGAGTAGTGCCGATGCCTTGCTGTTGCGCATCGGGAACGACAAAACAGGAGAGAATGCTGGCATAGGTGGTGGCGGGATTCTGGGATTCGGGGATGATTTCTGCAATAACCATGCCCACCATGCGATTGTCAATGGTGGCGGAAATGCCGATGAGTTCGCCCCGTTGTCTTTGGGTTTGCCAGCGTTTTTGCAAGCTGGGAAAAGTGAAGGCATCGTAAGGGGCAAGATTGTCTGGGGTGAGGTTGTAAACCGCTTGATATTTGACGGACCTGGATTGAGTGATTTGCTGGGGGCGCTGCCGATAGAAATACAGCGGTTTGGCTAAGTGGTAAAACTGAGTCATTTCCGACAATCGCAAACACAAATCATAATCGGGAGCCGATTGAAATTCAAGATTGAAACCGCCAACCGCTTCAAAGACTTGCCGCCGCATCAACCGAAAGTGAAAGGTGATAAAATCTCGCAGCAATGTTTCGGGGGAGTAGGGAATTGAAGCGCGATAATTTAACCCCTGCTTGTTGCCACTGGCATCCATATCGATATGGTCGGTATAAACTACTCCTAAATCGGAATCGCTGTCTAAAATTGCTACGGTTTCTTCTAGGGCAGTGGGGGCGAGAATGTCATCGGAATCTACGCAACCGAAATAGTCGCCTCGGGCGAGGTTGAAACTGGAAATTAAGGCAGGGGAATAGCCGCGATGGGGTTTGCCATAAAACCGAATGCGGGGGTCTCGTTCGGCATAAGCACGGGCAATGGATGGAGTTTCGTCTTTCGATCCATCATCCCAGATAATTAACTCCCAATCTTGATAGGTTTGCGCCAGAACCGAGGCGATCGCTTCTTCGATATAAGCCGCAGTATTGTACGCCGTCATGATTAAAGAAACTTTGGGCAAAGGGTGGGAAACTGGGGCGGTTGCTGTGGGTGCAGCAGGGGTAGCACTTGGGGGCGCGATCGCCGTTTTCACCTCGGTATTTTCAGCGGTTTTATCTGCGGCTTTTACTGCTTCCAAGAGTTGGGCTAGGTTGTGGTGCGCTTGCACGAAATCCGGTTTGAGGCGCAGGGCTTCCCGATAGCTGGCGATCGCTGCTTCAATTTCCCCTTGCATTTGTCTCGCACTGCCTAAGTTGCAGTGAGCCGGTGCTAAGCTGGGATTGAGTTCCAGGGCTTTCTGGTAACAGGCGATCGCTTCTTCCGTTTTCCCCTGAGATTGCAGGAGATTTCCCAAGTTATTGTAGGCAGCGGTATAGTTGCGATCCAGGGTAATCGCTTTACGAAAGCAAGCTACTGCTTCTTTTAATTTGCCTTGTTTTTGCAATTGCCTGCCGCGATCGAACTGCACCACTGCCATTTTGAGGGGGGGACGTTTCCGAGGCGCGGTTGTTCTGGGTTCCTCGGATTCGATAACTTTGACCTGGATTTCCGGGACTTGATGAATGCCGGGGCGGGTGGATACAATGCGTCCAGAACCCGGAAACGTCACCAATCGTTCGATGTCGTCAGTGTGAAATCCTAATGCGATCGGTTGCCGCACTCCGGGCAATACGGCAATGTCGTATAATTCTGTAACGATGGTTTCAAACAGCAGCTTGTGAACGATTTGGCCGCTGTTGAGATCGATAACCATCAATCCGCATTGAGCTTGTTGCTGCTGGGTTGAGAGGCGATCGTCTAATGCCAACCCTTGAAAGTTGTTATGTCGGGGTTTGGAAAGTCCGACAAAGGCAAAATTGCGATAAAATGCCAATCCGCGCACAAATCCGGGGCAAAAACTGACCGGGTGAAATTGTCCGGACTCCACATAGCCGAATTCACCAGTCCCGGAGTTGAGGATCCAGAGTTTCTCTTGGTAAACCCGGGGCGAGTGGGGCATGGTTAAGCCCCTGCAAACGATTTCGTTCGACCGGATATTGATAATGCAGCCGCCCTCTTGTCGCTGTTGTCGCCATTCGGTGGGACTGTCGGTTTGGGAACAGGCGCTGACATAGGCGGGTTCGCCGTCTACCATTGCCAATCCGTTGAGGTGACAGCGATCTTCGGCGGCGAGGGAGGAGATAAAGGGCGGTTGCCAAATCGGGCGAAAACTGCAGTCGCGATCGCGGGTGGCGAGACAGCTAAATTGAGTGTTGACAAACACCCAGTTCTCGTCTTTGTCTACAATCACATCGTGAGTGTTGATGTCGCCGGTGGTATAGCCGACGCGGGGAACGTAGAGTTTGTCGTATTCTAAATAATCGCTGACTCCGACTTCCGGGCGACAGAGGTTATCGAACTGCCAGATTTGATAGTGGGTACTCATCACCAGCCGTTCCGGAGTGGCAAAAAGCCCCATCGGACGGTCAAATTCGCGATCGACTGCGGAAAGTCTCCCATCGGGGTGCAATCCGATGAGGAATAACCGATTGGTTTGATAGGTGGTGAAGGCAAGGCTAATTTGCTGTTCGTGCAACCACTCTGGGAACTGCTGGGAGTGGGCAACGGTTAGGGGTTGAGACTTAGACATCAGCGGGCAACAGGAAATATCCTTTCAATGGAGGAGTGACCCTCAAAAAAGCGGAGGATGCTTTGGGTGTCAGGCGGGTTAGGGTGGAGGAAATAAGGGGAGCGATCGCCACTGTAGCCACGATTTTCCGTTCCGCTTCATCCGAGGGGTCGATGAAGGGGAATTGTCTGAAAACGGGTGTAGAAGCAGCGATCGGTGTTTGACTGATTCGCACGAACGCTAGTTGTAGCTTCATGGGTGACACAATTTTCCCTGATGACGTGAGCAAGAAATGCGGTTTGGGGTTAATTTACAGCTATTTTACTTGCATTACTATCGCAATTTTAGCCATTTTTTAGGCGCTATATCGTTAGACATATCTTGACCGATTCCTTGTCTGAATGTCAAGAGTTTCTTGGTGATAATTTCCTGATTGGTTCTGTGGCAATATCCACGGGTTGGTTGCGGGGTGCCTCGGCTTCCCCTTACCTCGGGTTAAGGGCAAAAATGCTGAATGCCTTACGAGTTAAAGGGTTGGTGGATACAAAGAGATGGATGATGCTTGCTTTATCACAATAAAACTTTTTTGTCAATCAAAAACCTGTAGCCAATTTGATGAAACTTGTAACCTAAAACTCGATACAACTCGATTGGGGGTAATCAATATTGAGGTTTAGCTAACAAATAGGGAGATTTTTATTCAAGTTGCTACCTTTCTTCTTACCTTGCCCTCGAGGTGCGTTTTCCTCCTATACGCGGTGCTACCTCTCAAATCAATAAATACCAATTAACAATGAGAAACTTTTTCTGGGAACCCTCTTTGCAATCCGCAATGGGGATTGACAATTTATCATTTTTGTGGTAATTCCTGTGGTAATTTGCGGGGGAGATAAATTAAGTATTAACAATTGAGAATTGACAATTAAGAATTAAGGCAATTCTCGATTCTCAATTCTCACATTTAGAAAACCAGGCGATGGCAGGGGGATTAAAAATCAAACTCCGTGCGAACCGTACCCACCCAAATGGTGTTATTATCGGAATTATGTTCCGGATGGGTAATCAGGAAAACGCCGGGAGTGATGTTGATATTATCGGTAATTGGATAGCGGAATAACGCCTCGAAATGCAAGGAGGTATCCTCATCTTCCCGGGCATTGAAATCATTATCCGTCACCTTGGGCGGTTGACCGACGATAAATCCGAGCAAACTGCCTTCTTTAATTAAATCCGGCACGCCCACATTCACCGTCCAATTAAACAGGGTAGCATTATCCCCTTCACTCACGCCATTATCGCTCACCCGCGCTTCTGCGTAAGACAGACCCACCCAACCGGCAATCGTGAGAGGTTGCAGTTGCCAACTGGCTTGGATGCCGAAGTGATTGGCAGAAGTAGCTATATCGTCGGTAAAGGGGCGGCGGGCATTGTTACTGCCGGTACTGCCCGAGAGATTCACCTCGCCGGCGGGATAGTAAGCATTCAGGTAAGACAGAGCGATATCGAAGGTATCTACTGGAGAAAAGGTAACTTGTGCGCTAGCGCTGTAAGGTCCATCAAACAGGCCCTTGGTGGAGGTGGGGGTAGCGGCATTGTCTGCGAGATACGCGCCGTGCAGGGAGAGGAACTCGCTGAGTGTATATTCAAACCCGATACCGGAACCGTCGGGTTGACGGAATATAGCGGGGTTGCGGCGGGCGAAGCGAGAAAGTGCCCCACTGCCACTGCTTTCAAACAAGGGATTAATCGTGGGGAGGATATCATCTTGGCCTACACCGACTGCGCCGACCCAGAGGCGGAGTCGATCGCCCACGGGGAAGCGATATTCCAGGCGATCGAGTTCAAAGGCGCGATCGCTGTCCCCATCGAACCCCAGGCGAGCCATTGCGGTGCCGGTGGTATCGTCCAACTCAGCCATTTCGATCGCTTCCAAGCGAGTTCGGAGGCGATCGCGCCCGGTAAAGCTAGTATCCAAAGTTAGCCGCATGCGGTATCCAAAAGATAACTCCGTATCTTCGCCGCCTGCAGTAGTTTCGCCGCGATCGCCAAATGCATCCACCGGTGCCATCAGCACTTCCCCGCCCAGTTTCGTGGTGGGAGAGAACTGATTCGCTTCCAGTTGTGCGGTGCGAACTTCCAATGCATCCACCCGCCCGCGCAGGGTTGCCAATTCGGCGGCAAATTCCGATTGCAGGCGGCGGATATCTACCAGTTCCTCTGGCGGTAACGGATCGATAGTATCGATGAGGTCTTGAATTCGCAGGAGACAGGCATTCAAACTGGCGGCAAATTCATAGCGGGTCATCGCCCGATTGCCGCGATAGGTGCCATCATCGTAGCCCAACAAACACTGGTAGCGCTCCGAGAGCGATCGCAACGCCTGAAACGCCCAATCCGTCGGCGTCACATCCCGCAGGTTCGACACCGAATTCACCCGTTCCAGAGGCCCTGCATCCAGATTGCCCTGAGCAGAGGGAGTCCCCGGGGGCCACAACCCTGCCGAGTCCCCTGGGGCAGGTGCCACAGAGGGGAGGGGCATTGCATGTGTTGCCAAACCCAGGAGAGCCTCAAATCCCACCCAGAGCGGAATTCCCCAGATAAAATTGCGATAGTGTTGACTCATTGTGGTAAAATCTCCTCACACCGAATTGAAGCGCGCGAAAAGCCTGGACACCCTGCAATGAAAAGCGCTGGGCTACATGATATCAGAAAAATTCCCATTTGCGGGAAATTCCCTGCCCATTCGCCGGGGAATACGAGGAATTTTTTGCCTCTACCTTACAGGTAGGGTGGGCAACTCGTTGCCCACCCTACAGGTAGTTCTTATCGGGTCAATTTGCGGAAGTCCTACGGGCGGGGAATGAATTCCCCGCCCTTGCAAACCCCCAAGCGACGATCGGCTTACGCGCCAGAACGCAACTTATCTAACACACTCCGGTCTTGCAGGGTAGAAGTATCGCCGGCGATTTCCTGACCTGCGGCCAGATTTCGCAGCAAGCGACGCATGATCTTACCCGATCGCGTTTTCGGCAAATCGTCCGTAAAGCGAATTTCCGCCGGACGGGCCAACGCACCAATCTCACTCACCACATGCTGCTTGAGCAGCTTATCCAGTTCGTCGCCAGCATCGTAGCCTTCCTCTACAGAGACAAAAGCCACGATCGCCTCGCCGCGCAGTTCGTCGGGTTTGCCCACCACCGCAGCTTCCGCCACCGCCGGGTGAGACACCAACGCCGACTCGATTTCCATCGTTCCCAGGCGGTGTCCCGAGACGCTAATCACGTCATCCACGCGACCCATCACCCAGAAATAGCCGGTTTCATCGCGCCTTGCGCCATCCCCGGCAAAATAGAAATACTGGCCATCCTTCGGCGGAATATGCTCCCAGTAGGTGCGACGGAAGCGATCGGGGTCGCCATACACCGTCCGCATCATACTCGGCCAAGGATGTTTGATGGCCAAATATCCGCCTTGATTCTCACCCACTGGGTTGCCATCCAAGTCTACTACATCGGCGATAATCCCCGGGAAGGGCAGAGTTGCGGAACCCGGTTTGGTGGGAATCGCCCCGGGTATGGGGGTAATCATAAAGCCCCCAGTTTCGGTTTGCCACCAAGTATCCACGATCGGGCAGCGTTCTTTGCCAATCACGCGATGATACCATACCCAGGCTTCTGGGTTGATCGGTTCGCCCACAGTGCCCAGGATTCGCAGGGAAGAGAGATTGCGGGCTTTCGGGTGATGTTCGCCCATTTTGATAAAGGCGCGAATTGCGGTGGGGGCGGTATAGAAAATGGTGACGCCGTATTTTTCCACCACATCCCAGAAACATCCCGGGTTAGAGGAACGAGGCGCACCTTCATACATTACCGTGGTCGCCCCGTTGGACAGCGGCCCGTACACGATGTAGCTGTGCCCGGTAATCCAGCCCACATCCGCAGTACACCAATACACATCGGTGTCTTTTAGGTCAAAGGTCCATTGGGTCGTTATGTGAGTATAAAGGTTGTAGCCGGCGGTGGTGTGAACGACCCCTTTCGGTTTGCCCGTGGTGCCGGAGGTGTAGAGGATGAAGAGCATATCTTCGCTCTCCATCGGTTCGGCGGGACATTCGCCGGATGCATTGGCTTGCAAGTCGTGCCACCAGTGATCGCGCCCGGGTTCCATGTGAGTATTTTGCCCGGTACGCTGCACTACCAGCACGTTATCTACGCTGGGCACCCCATGTTCGAGGGCTTTATCCACCTGTTCTTTCAAGGGCACGATCGCATCTTTGCGCCACCCGCCATCGGCGGTAATCACCAGTTTGGCTTCTGCGTCAACCAGCCGGTCTTTGAGCGCTTCGGCGCTGAAGCCCCCGAATACTACCGTGTGGGGGGCACCGATCCGGGCACAGGCAAGCATTGCGATCGCTGCTTCTGGGATCATCGGCATGTAAATGCCAATCCGATCGCCTTTTTTTACCCCCAGTTGCTTGAACACATTCGCCATCTGGCAAACTTCCCGATGCAATTGGGCATAGGTCAGGGTGCGCGAGTCCCCCGGTTCCCCTTCCCAAATTAATGCCGCTTTGTTTTTGCGCCAGGTGGTTAAGTGGCGATCGAGGCAATTGTAGGCAATATTAGTTTGTCCGCCCACGAACCATTTCGCATTCGGCGGTTGCCAGTCGAGTACCGTATCCCACTTTTTGAACCAATGCAGCTCTTTTTCGGCCAATTCCGCCCAAAATTTCGGCGGATCCGCTGCTGCTTTTTCGTAGAGGCGCTGATACTCGTCCAGGCTTTTGATATGCGCGTTTTGGGAAAATTCTGCCCCGGGTTGGAACAGTCGTTTTTCCTTGAGTATGGATTCGATAGTTGGTTGGGACATAGGGTTTGCTGTAATTTTAGTTACCGTTTCCAACTATTTTCCCTCTTTCTGAGCCAGAAAAATATTTAGATTTTTTTAAGTTTTTCTGGGGCGCAGGTAGGGTGGGGGCATCCCACTCGGGAAAGGGGGCAAGTCCTGGATCGCGCGGTGGGCGATCGGTTAAGCTAGCAGAGGGTGGGTTGACCCTCGCACAAGTTTATGTAATTTCACTCAAATGATCGCCTATATCTCTATCGAGTTTGGTAACGGCAATTTCGCGGACGGATTTCCCGCCAGATTGAAGCTAAATCAACATGGCAACCGAGGTTTGCAGCTTGACGGTCATCTCCCGGGAAACTCCGAGATGCCGCACTTGTTGTGCCAGTGGCAAGAGGCGTTTAAAGCTCGATTGGATAAAGGCACATCCCGCGCCAACAAGCGAAATCAAAGCAAAAACTCCAGTGAGAATGCCGCCAAAGAATTAGAACAACAGCTAAATTGCTGGCTCAACGGCGATCGCGCCGAGTGGCAACCCATTCGCCATGCGATCGCGCAGCACTTAAATTCCACAGACGACATTCGCGCAATTATTATCACCCACCATCGACAATTGCGACAGTTACCCTGGATGGCGTGGGATATCTTTGCCCAAAACCAGGTAGAAATTGCCTTGAGTGGAACCACCGATCGCGCGATTCCTCCTCTGCCGCCACCGCACCGAAAACGGGCGCGAATTTTAGCCGTTTTGGGCAATAGCGATAATCTGGATACCGATTTCGATCGCCAACAAATTGCCCGGTTACGCAACGTCGGAGGCAAAATCGAATTCCTAACACGCCCCAGCAAAGAACAGTTACTCCACAGACTGTGGAGCAACCAGGTAACATGGGATATTTTTTTCTTCGCCGGACACAGTTCCAGCGAAAACGGGGAAATCGGGTGGTTGGAAGTTAACCATCGAGAACAATTGACCATAGACCACTTAAAAAATGCTCTGTCTCATGCTATCCAAGGCGGGTTGCAAATCGCCATTTTTAATTCTTGCGACGGATTGGGATTGGCGCATCAATTGGCTAAACTGCAACTGGCACAAAGCATTGTAATGAAAGAAAAAGTCCCCGACAAAGTAGCGAAGGATTTTTTAGAATATTTTCTCACCGCCTTTGCTCGCGGTTCCTCTTTTTATGCTGCGCTGCGAGAAGCGCGGTTAAAATTAAAGGATTTTTGGCAAACAGAGTATCCGGGAATTCAGTGGGTGCCGGTTATCTATCAACATCCAGCAATGGAACCGCCCACCTGGGGTGAATTGCGCGGGCGCAACCAACCGATCGCCGTTGCGCCTCAACCCTTGGCGGGAGGAAAGTGGTGGGAGTTGTGGCGGCAATTTTTCGCCCGATCGGATGCGCCATATCGCAAAGATTTGCTCAAAAAAGTTAATGCAGAAATCGAGAGTCGGTTAGAGCAATCTTTGCATGGAGGGTTGTTGACAAATGTGGGGAAAGAGCATCAACTACAGCAGGTGAAGCGACAGTGGGATGTGGAGGTAAAAGTGGGCGATCGCACCCCCGAGATGTTGCCCGATTGGATGGATATTGTGGATGTGTTTGATAAAGAGAGTATTGGGGGAAAATTGCTGATTTTGGGTGCTCCCGGTAGCGGGAAAACCACCACGTTGTTGGAACTGGCACGAGAATTGTGCGATCGCGCGATGAAAGTCGCAACAGAACCGATGCCAATTCTCTTAAATCTCGCCACTTGGCAAGAGGATACCCAAGGAATCGGAGACTGGATCGCGGTTGAACTTCAGAATAAATATGATATTAAGCCAAAACTTGGCAAACAATGGCTGAAAACGGGTCAGTTGTTACCCTTGTTAGATGGGTTGGATGAACTGGAATCCGGGCGACAAGAACCCGGCGTGAGAGCAATTAATCAATTTTTGCACGGCGAAATGCGATCGCCCGCCCTGGTGGTTTGCAGTCGGCGCGAAGCATACGAGCGATCGGACATTCAATTACACCTGAATGCTTCTATCTGCTTGCACCCCTTGAACCACTCGCAAATCAAAGACTATTTACAGATAGTAGATAGAGAGAAAATATGGCCAAAAATTCAAGGCGATCGCGCTTTGTTCAAATTAGCCCGAGTTCCTTTATTTTTGAGCGCGATCGCCTTAGCTTATCGTCATATTTCCCTACAACATTGGCAGCAATTAACCACCAATGAATCCCGCCAGGAGTATTTACTCGATACTTATATTCAACAGATGCTAGAGCGACCCCTTAAACCCCTCCGTTTCCCGCACAATCGCCCCCCCAGTGCTAAGCAAACCCGGCATTTTCTCATCTGGTTGGCGAAAACACTAGACCGCTTTTCCCAAACAGAATTGGCTAACTTTGCCATTGAAGACATGCAACCCCTGTTGCTGCCGAATCTTGTCAATCGACGCCTGTATCGGTTCGGCGTTTCTGCCATTTATGGATTAATCGCTGGCGGAATCATTAGCGGAATTCACGCCCTTGTGTTTCTGGGGAATCACATTCAACTCTCTGCCATTGTTTGGTTTTTTCTCTTGGTCGTAATCGCCCTATTTTACGGATTTTTCTTTGGCCTTTGGGTATTTTTAACCTTTGGCAAAGAGCTGCACATCAAACCCGTTGCCACTCTCCTCCAGTCTAAGGTAAAAATTTTAAAATCTATCGGGGTGGGATTGATTTGTGGACTAATATCATGGCCAATTGTGAAGGTTATTTTTTGGATTTTGCCGGGATTTGCCGGATTGCCTTTGCCCTACTGGATAATTCCACTAATGGGGCCAGTTTTCCTGTTGACTTTTGAAATAACCAGTCCGGAAATCGAACGTCCCAAACACCCAAATCAAGGAATAAAGCAGTCGTTCAAAAATGCTCTGTTTTTTGCGGTTTTGGGGGCAATCTCGATGGGAGGAATTGCTTTTCTGGCACGCAAGCATCTGTTTGCAATGTTATTTGCCCAAACCGAGGCGATCTCCGCTGTTTCACTCTCCCTTGCAGACACCGTGCAAATTGTTTCGATTGGCATGGCGATCGGGCTATTTTTAGGTCTGTCCCCAGCAGGAACCGCCTGCATTCAACATTTTACCCTGCGCTTGATTCTCTATTGGAAAGGGTATATTCCCTGGAATTATGCCCGGTTTTTGAAATATGCCACCCAGCGCATGTTCTTGCAAGAAGTGGGCGGACGCTATCGGTTTATTCACAAGTTACTGCAAGAGCATTTTGCCCGCATGAATTTGCGGTAAATTCGCCGCCGATGAGTTCAATCACCGCCTAGTAGCTAAATTCGGTTAAAACCCGACTAAAACCATTACTAAACAAGCAAACAATCCGAGCTATTTTCAATGAATATCTGTCAAACGAATTAGTCCGCGTCGGCGGACTTGGCCTGCCTAGGCGCGATTTTAATCGCTTTTTATTAACAAGCAAACAATCCGAGCCATTTGAAATGAATAAATGTCAAACGAATTAGTCCGCGTAGGCGGACTTGGCCTGCCTAGGCGCGATTTTAATCGCTTTTTATTTTTTACTCAGTTTTAACTTAAGTTTGCGTCGTCTTTCTGCTACAATCAATTAAATACCCCTTTGCCAATACCAGCCATGACCATCCTGCAAACCAAACAACTCTCCTTAAATGAAGTTCATCGCCTGTTAAAAATCCAGAAGCACTCTCCTGCTGCTTCATTCAGCGATTTATTATCCCTAGAACCGCTCAGCGAATTCGAGCAGCAGGAACTGGCTCAAATTCGCGAGGATTTTGAAAACTACCTTTATAGCGAGAAAGTTTCCGAAGGATTGGTGAAAGCACTGACCACGTTTCCCCTGATGCGGTTGGCGGGATTTTATCGCAGTCCGATTAAGATTAGCTTAGAAGAAGATATTGCGGAAATAACCATTGAGGATGAAGACACCAAAATTACCGGGCGCTTGGATATTTTGGCGGTCAATCGAGAAAAAGCCATGAGCAGCACAGATGTCTCGTTTTGGGTATTGGTCATCGAAGCGAAAAATAGTGGATTTACGGTTTATATGGGCTTACCTCAATTGCTGGTTTATGCCTTTAAAAATCTCAGTGGGCAAGAATCGGAGTGGGGATTAACGACGAATGGAATGCACTATCAGTTTGTGTATATGCAGCAGGGAAATCCGCCCAGTTATCAGCTTATGCCAGAACTCAATTTAATGAATCCCGAGGCGGCGATGCAATTGCTGCAAGTGCTCAAAGCGATTTGCCAATTATGAAATTTTGCGATCGCGCTACTGTTTCCAATGCAGCCCGATCGCGTACACTAGGAATTGTCCCGTTGCTGATATCCAGATGGCTTTTTATCTTGGCATTGACTTCGGCACCTCTGGAGCGCGCGCGATCGCGATTGACGCGGGCGCGGAGATTCAGACGATCGCGCACTATCCCCTAGACACCCAAACCCCAGAAAGCTGGCAAACCGCCTTATTTGACCTATTGGAGCAAATTCCGGTAGAAATCCGGCGAGAGATGAAGGCGATCGCCATTGATGGCACCTCCTCCACGGTCTTGCTGTGCGATCGCACGGGAACCCCAGTTGCCGAAACCATCCTCTACAATGATGCCCGAGGAAGTTCGGTAATGGACAGCTTGCAAACCATTGCCCCGCCGAACCATCCCGCCATCAGCGCCACCTCTAGCTTGGCAAAACTGCTGTGGTACGCGCGCCACGACAGAATCCATCATTCCGCATTCCATCGCGTATCTACAACCGGGCTATTTTTCCTGCATCAAGCGGATTGGCTGAGTTTCCTGCTGCACGGGCAAATCGGCATTAGTGACTATCACAACGCCCTCAAACTCGGCTACGATCCGCAAGTCGGCTTTTATCCCAGTTGGTTGCTCGAAGGAATTGCGCCATTATTCCAGAAAGTCTTACCCTATTTGCCGCATATTGTCAAGCCCGGAAGCCGGATTGGGGAAGTCACCGCAGAAATGGGCGATCGCTTCGAGTTGCCGCCCGAGTGCTATGTCTGCGCCGGTACCACTGACAGCATCGCCGCCTTTCTCGCCAGTGGTGCGCGAGAACCCGGGGAAGCCGTGACCTCCCTCGGTTCTACCTTAGTCCTCAAACTGCTGAGTCGCGATCGCGTGGATGATGCGCGCTACGGCATTTACAGCCACCGCCTCGACCCCCCCGCCCTTCCCGCCCGCCAAGGCACCTTATGGCTCACCGGCGGCGCATCCAATACCGGGGGCGCGGTATTGCGGCAATTTTTCACCGATACAGAGCTCACGGAACTGAGCGCCCAAATCAACCCCGATCGCGAAAGTCCCCTGCAATATTACCCCCTCATCTTCCCGGGCGATCGCTTCCCCATCAACAACCCCAACTTACCCCCACGCCTCGATCCGCGTCCCGACACCCCCGCCGAATTTCTCCACGGCCTACTCGAAAGCATTGCCCGGATTGAAGCGCGCGGCTATCAACTGTTGCAAGAACTGGGAGCCACCACCCTCAAACAGGTGTACACTGCCGGCGGTGGAGCCAAAAACCCCACCTGGACAGCGATTCGACAGCGCTACCTGAGAGTCAATGTGGCCACATCTGCCAACACGGAAGCCGCCTACGGCACTGCATTGCTGGCCTTGAAATCCGACCCGCAAGTGCGCGATCCCCTTTCCCGATAGACCCAAAAAACCATAACCCCCGTAGACCCCATCTGTTTGAGGCAGAACCTCCGAATGCCCGTTCCCAGCATATGCTGGGAACGGAGACTGAACGAGACGTAGCATTTTGGTGGGTGATGCCCCGGCGTCGTCCATTGGGTGCGGCGCATCACCCACCCTACGCGGGAGAAATCCTCAATTCTCTAACTCCCAAATTTTGATCGTGTTGTCATTCCCACCACTCACCAGCACTCTGCCATCGGGATCCATTGCCAGAGCAAACACGGACTTTTCGTGACCGGTCAAATTGTCCAGCACTCTGCCGGTGGCGATATCCCACAGTTTCACCGTGCGATCGTCACTCGCACTGGCAACCGTGCGCCCATCGGGGGTGACGGCGATCGCGTACACCGGGAAATCATGCCCGCGAAGGGTTTCGAGCAATTCCCCGCGCGCCACATCCCAAATTTTCACCGTATTATCGTAACTACCGGTGACCAACAGTTCCCCATCCGGGGTAAACGCCACGGAACTCACCCAGTCATCGTGGGCGGGAATCGTCGCCAGCAATTCGCCATTAGACGCATCCCACAAGCGCACGGTGCGGTCTAATCCGCCACTGGCGAGGGTAGTGCCATCGGGACTAAATGCCACCGCATCCACGCCATCCTCGTGGCCCGACAGGGTGCGAATCACTTGGCCGGTATTCACATCCCACAATTTAATCGTCCGATCCCAACTGGCACTGGCGACAATCTCGCCGTTGGGACTAAATGCCACGGATTTCACCCCTTTATCGTGACCGTAGAGGGTATAGAGAAGCTGTCCGGTTTCCATATCCCACAGATTCACAGTGGTGTCATCGCTACCACTGGCGAGGAGTTCCCCACTCGGACTCACCGCTAGCGCCCTCACATCATCTAAATGCACCTGTGCGGTGTATTGCAGTTCCCCAGTGCTGAAATTCCAAAACTTAATCGTATCCTCATTGCTGCCACTCACCACCACCGGCGCATCCGGACTCACCGCTACCGCAAAAATCGGAAAGGCGCGATCGCCCAGAGTTTTTAGCAATTGTGCATTGGTGGGTTGCTGTTGGGCAAAAATCGGGGGGGCGCTCATCCCCACTGCAAAATGAACGGTAGAAACCGTTGCCATTCCCGCAACAACCATCGCGCCAAATTTTTTCCAGGAGAAAGACTGTAAGATCATCTGTGATTGGTGAAAAAATAAACCTTCAATTTACATTGAATCCATCGCCGATCGCAGGCTAAAAACCTCCGCCAGCGTTTTTCCGTCGCGCTTCACTGGGATAAAGTTCCATCCGGGGGTTTTTCCTGCCACTTTTGCCACTCCTGCTGCAAATACTTGGCCCATTCTAGGGCAAGAGAAACTTGGGTAAACGGAATTCGCGCGGCGCTATCCGGTGGGGACAATAAAAATTCTAAGTAGATGCGACCACCGTTGAGAGTTTCGGGCGGTCGTTCCAGGTCCACCGGCTGTTCGTCCACCCACATCTTTATCGATTTTACCGCTTGCAGGGAAAATCCGCTTAAATCCACCGGACCGCTACGGGTGGGTTTTCCCCAAGTAATGCGATCGCCACGCTGTCCGAGTACCGCATAAATATCGTACTTCGCGCGATCGAACTGCTGCGCCCAACTGCGATAGGCTTCCACTTTCTGATATTCGTTCCAACCCGCCCACGCCAACCCGATAAACAGGGCCAGCAACGGCAACCAAATTAAACCTCTTTCCATTCTTTTCGTGTAAGTGGTAGATCCTGCCTTGTCGCGGGAAAAAGGGGCATTTTTGACCCATATTTTCGCCCCTCCACCCGCAAATTCTAGTTTAATTTTTCCATAGGCGCTGTGCGCGGATCGATAATTTTCTGTCCCCCCCGGGGAAATTTAATCGCCAAAGAAATTTTACCTGCCGAACCGAAAACATGGGACACTTCTCCCGCGCCAAAGGTATCGTGAATCACCAAATCCCCCACGTTCCAATCCACCGCCCCCGCCGCCGCACCTTTACCCCGGTTTCCGGTGGGAATGCGGCGCTGGCGGCGCGGTTTAGCCACGGCATTTCCTTGCAGCAATTCGCGCGGTAATTCGGCTAAAAATCGCGAAGGACGAGTGGTTTCGTAGGACCCCCACAAGCGCCGTTGCGCCGCATGAGTCAAAAACAATCGTTCTTGGGCGCGGGTAATTCCCACATAACAGAGTCGTCGTTCTTCTTCTAATGCCCGGGCATCGTTCAGACTGCGGAAATTGGGAAATAATCCGTCTTCCATGCCCACCATAAACACTACTGGAAATTCTAACCCTTTGGCAGCATGTAAGGTGAGTAACGAAACCGCTTCTTCCCCTTCTCCTAAGCTGTCTAAATCGCTGGCGAGAGATGCATTGGCGAGAAACCCCGCTAAGGATTCGTCTTCTTGTTCCTCGGCGTATTGCATGATGGCGCTATAAAGTTGTTCCACGTTGCCGATGCGATTTTCGGCTTCGTCGGTTCCTTCGTTTTTCAAGGCAGCAATATAGCCGGAATCGTCAATGACGCCTTGGACGATTTCTAGGGCGGGTAAGGTGTGGGTTTCGGCTTGCCAGTTTTTGATGATTTGGGCAAATTCAATCACCGATTTGGCGGACCTTCCGGCAATGGTTTTCACCGAGGTTTCATCCCTGATAATTTCCCACAAGGGGACGCCGAGTTCTTGGGCGACGGCTTCGAGTTTGTCGAGGGTGGTTTTGCCGATTCCGCGTTTGGGAGTGTTGATAATTCTTCGCAAGCTAATGCTATCGGCGGGATTGGCGATCGCTCTGAGGTAGGCTAACACATCTTTGACTTCTTTGCGATCGTAAAATCGCAGTCCCCCCACAACGCGATAGCGCAGGTCCGTCCTGACCAATACATCTTCAAAGGGTCGCGATTGCGCGTTGGTGCGATATAAAATCGCAAAGGCGTTTAAGTCTAATTCCGGATGCTGGGCGTGCAGCATCCGAATTTGATTCACCACAAATTCCGCTTCGTCGATTTCGTTTTCGGTACGGTGGGATAAAATGGTTTCGCCTTCCCCTCGGGTCGGGCGCAGCACTTTTTCGATGCGTTCGGTATTTTTTTCAATCAGTTGGTTGGCCACTTGCAGGATGTTTTCCCGCGAACGATAATTCTCTTCGAGTTTGATTAAGGTTTGGGTCTCTTCGTCGGGCAATCCATCGCCAAAGTCTTGCTGAAATTCCAGCAAAATGGTAAAATCGGCCATGCGAAAACTGTAAATTGATTGGTCTACATCGCCGACGACAAAAATCGAGCGATCGCTCCATTGATTAAAGGATTTTGCCGGTTCCCCGTTGGTGGCCAGCAAGCGAATTAAATCATACTGGGTGCGGTTTGTATCTTGATATTCATCCACTAAAATGTGATGAAACTGTCGGTGCCAGTAGTCTAGCACGGTGGAATTTTTCCGAAACAGTTCCACGGGAATCCGAATCAAATCGTCGAAGTCGAGAGCGTTATTTGCTGCTAGCCCATCTTGATAGCGGTTGTAAACTTCGGCGATAATCCGTCCCCGAGGGTTCGGTTGGTCTTCCACTACATCGCGCGCGGTCCAGCCTTTGTTTTTCGCCCCACTAATTTCGTAGCGCACTTTACGCGGATTGAATTTTTTGTCATCCAAATTCATCTGTTTGGTGACGATTTCTTTGATTAGGCTTTTCGCGTCGCTTTCATCAAAAATGGAGAAGCTGCGAGTCCACTCGCGACCATTTTCGTCTTTATATTTGTCGATATCGTAGCGCAAAATTCGGGCGCACAGGGAGTGGAAAGTGCCGATCCACAGGGGTTTGATGGTGCTTTTCCACACCCGCGATCGCACCTGGGTTTGTTCCGCCGGTTCCAACGCCACCAACGGCTTTTCGTATTTTTGCAGAGCATAGGCATCGGCAAATATCTTTTCGATCCGTTCCTTCATCTCCCGCGCCGCTTTATTCGTGAAAGTCACCGCGAGAATATTGTCCGGATGGACTTGCTGGGTGCGTATCAGATTGGCAATCCGATAGGTCAGCGCCCGAGTTTTGCCAGAACCCGCCCCCGCCACCACTAGCAAGGGACCGCAAAAGTGTTCGGCGGCGCGTCGTTGGTTGGGGTTGAGTTGACTGAGAAAATCAATTGTGATTGGGGTCATCGTTGAACCGGAGAACTGCGCTAGGGGCTTGATTTGCGATCGAGTCGCCTTTCGATTTTACCGAAATTTGGCTTCGCCCGATCGCCTTTTATGGATGCCCGGGAAAATTTCCCCCCAAAATATCCCGTCACCACCGCGATCGCTTCCCAGAATAATCCTACCCCCCTCAGAGGATACAAATAAATCTTTCCCAATTTCCGGGAAACTTCCCTCATCCAAAACATCTAATTTGCGTAATTTACCCGAGGACAACGCATTGCCAAGGGCGATTTTTTTAATAATTCTTCACGGAAAAAGCGTGACAAAACCGACCCAACTGTAGTAAAATAATAAATAAAAATTCCACATTAGGGCGCAGCCATGACTCGTCGAATCTTGTCAATTTTAGCAAGCATCTCGGTGCTGTGTGCTGCATGTGAAAGCACGCCAGTCGCACAAAAACCTTCTCCTTCTTCAGCAACCCCCAACAAAACCGAAACCGCCAGCACCGCATCGGAAAATACCCCCACCGTTTCCCCATCACCTTCCCCCTCGGCATCGGAAAAAACCGCCGATCGCCTATCCCTGACGCAGAGTGCGGAAGCGGCAACCCTTTCCGAACCCCTCCCCGCCGACAATCCTCCCACCCCAGCGCCAAGGGAGATCGCACAAGATAGCACCAGTCCCATCGATGCCACCCGAATTTTAGACCAACAGGTCATCCTTACCCCTACGGAAGTAGAGGAAATGCTGGAAGAATTAAAGGCAGAAACCACCATCGAAGGGATTAAATTTAATCTGCCCGAGCATATTTTATTTGAATTCGATAAATACCAGGTTCTCGCCGCCGCCAAACCCTCGTTAGAGAAAATTCATCAACTATTGCAGCACTTCCGCGACGCGCAACTGTTCGTGTACGGGCATAGCGATAGCAAAGGGGACGAACATTACAACCAGCAGCTTTCCGAAAAAAGAGCCGCCGCCGTTAAATATTATTTCGTGAATCAGTTTGATGTAGAACTCACGCGAATTCAAACCAAAGGAATGGGGGAAAGTCAACCGATTGCGGACAATTATAAGCCAGATGGCACGGATAATCCCGAGGGAAGAAAAAAGAATCGTCGGGTTGAGTTTATTATCAAAACCGAACGACGGGCGATCGCCTCCTTATCCCCGTCGGAATTGTTTCAAGAAGGTCTCAATACCGCGATGAATGCGGCGGTTCTGACACAAAAGGCAAATACAGCGCCAGCTTGGCAACAGGTTACCACTCAATGGGAAGAAGCGATCGCGCTAATGCAAGCGGTTCCCGAATCCAGCGCCAATCACCAAACCGCTCAACAAAAAGTAATTGAATATCAAAAAAACCTCAATTACGCCCGCCAAAATGCCGAATAGCTGCGCTTTACCCCCATCAAAGGGAGGGTGGGCAATGCCCACCCTACGCCTCAAAACACCCCATGCCAATCAATTCGATTCTAAATTAATTTGCATCAACACATTAGAATCCATCGTGGTTTGTTCTTCTTTGCCGCCTTCAATAACTGTAATCTGCATGGCGCTATTAGTAGCCATTGAAAGCTGAGCGCGAATCGGCATAATTTTTCCCACCTCAATCGCTATTTGACCTTCTCCCTGACCTTCATATGCCGTTAAATTCACCTTAGCATTGGGTGGCATTCCCGGCAAGCTCATGTTTTGCGGATCGGCTTGTTGTTGAGTTTCAAAATCAATTGTCATCAAATTATCCTGCAAATCCACCACCTCATAGGTAGAAACTTGCACCACATTAATGCCGCTTCCCGTGGGAACTGAAGCGGTGACTTGCCATTGCGCGCCGATGCCGATCGCTTCATCCAGACTAGGGGCAGAAAGTTCGCTCAAAGAGGCAAACATTTGCTCGTACATTCGCATCGCGTTAGGGTCGGTATTAGGGGGAAAATCAAAGCTAATATCTTTCGTATGACCTGCAGCGTCGATGACAAAGGAGCTTTTTAAACCGATAAACTGCTGCATTTGCGATCGCATTTGTTCCATCACCTCCGGGGGGAAGCTGGCGGCGTCGGCAAAATTGGCATCGGCACAAATTAACTCTAAATAAACATCGCCATTGTTGTCTACTTGGGTAACTTTGCTCTGAAAGCTCATCTCCATTGTCGGCATTTCAAAAGAAGGCATCGGACGACCGGCGATCGCCATATTTAAGTTCATATCCACGCTCATTTTCAGCCGTTCTTCTGCCCCAATGGCTGGCGGAATAAACTCTAGTTTCAGCTTCGGTTCTCCTCCCGTACTCAGCAATTCTAATTCCGCAGGAGTTATCTGGCTGTTCGACACCTCATTCCCCAGTTGGACCACACTCGCCCCCCGGTTTTGCGCCCTGACGGGTGCAGGTTCGGGGGTCGCGCCAAATCCTGCCATCAAAAATACTGCCGCACTGACCAATAGTGATTTTTTCATCGCCCCATTCCGTAGTAGTTTTTACTGATTTATCTGAGTCTTAGGGTGGAAAATGCCGCTCGGATAAGTGTAAATTCTCAATTTACCAGTTAACCTTAAATGATATCAAAAAAAGTGAATTTATGTAAGGTGGGTTAGCCCACTACTGGGGGTAAATTGAGCCATGAACCGGATAATGTGCAATGACTCATACTTTTTCAACCATTAACGCCGGGGAAACACATGGCTCAAAATTAGCCGCGATCGCAATAACTCCTGCCAATCCCTTTGGCTGGAATAACCCATCGATTCCAGCAGTAGTTCCCCACCCTTAGAGAATTTTCACCGATCCGGTTTTAACGATGTAATTTGCATTACTTTTTTTGAGCTGCAGTTGGTAAAAGTAGTCGCCGGATTTAGGGGAGTTCCATCGCCAAGCGGGCGGTTGAATTGAGATGGTCTCCAAGGCGATCGCCTGTGAGGTGGGGTCATGTTTTGCCACAAACCACAAACGCGCCATTTGGAAGCGATCGCCACTGTCAAGCTGGAACGCAAGCTGTTTTTCCGGGCCAATAGAAAGGGTTGCTTGCTTATCTAACATTTCGATTTGTTTCGCTTTTAAACTCAAGGGTAAAGCAGTGGCAGATTCCCCCTTGGATTTGCCACTATCGTTCGATTTGGGAATCACGATCGTGCCATCGGGCAAAACATCGAGGGGCAGGGGAAAATTGCTTTTGCCAAATACCACCCTTTCCCACCCACTAGCGAGTAATTGACTCAAGGTTTCTACCAGGGCCGCATTTTCGGGCAAATTGGCAATATTGCGATTTTCTAACGGATCGCGGTGGCGATCGTAGAGCATTCGCGACACCAAATTATCTTCTACATCGATGTATTCCGTGTAGCTATAGCGATCGGTCAGAATTGTGTCTCCATATTTGTATCGACTGAACGCCGCACCTTTCCAACGTCGCTGGGGATTATTTAAAAGCGGCACTAAACTGGTACCTTGCAAATGTTCGGGTTTTTCAATGCCCACCAGTTCGCAAAGAGTCGGATAAACATCTACCAATTCCACTAATGCGGCGGTTTTTGCATTCTTTGCTTTTCCCGGCGCATCGATAATTAACGGCACTCGCAAAGCAACTTCATAGTTTGTATGCTTAGTCCATAAATTATGTTCTCCCAACAAAAACCCATGATCTCCCCACACCACCACAATGGTATTGTCTCCCAGTCCCAAGTTCTCTAATTCGTCCAAAATGTAGCCGATACTGGCATCGACAAAGGTGGTACAAGCATAGTAGCCATGAATCAGGGTGCGCGCGTATTCTTCATCTAACCGCGATCGCGTTTCATCTGCAAATACGAGATTGCGATAGCTTCTCAATTCTCCCCAAAAGTGTAAAGACTCCGGGGGTGCATCGGTGGGGGCGAAAGGATTTTGTGCCAGTTCGATGTCACGGCGATCGTACATATCCCAGTATTTTTTTGGACAGTTGAAGGGCAAATGCGGCTTAACAAATCCCACAGCTAAAAAGAAGGGATTTTGCTGTTCTTTTAAATTTCGCAGGGCGGCGATCGCCAAATCCGTAGTCACCCCATCCGGATAAGCATTATCCGGCTGGTTTTCCCCAATTTCATACGCATTCCCTTCGTTTCCAGGAATATTATAAACCCGAATGTCTTTAAACCGCGTCATCCCATAATTCCAGGCATCGATATCATCTTCCATCACATGATAAATTTTTCCCACAGACTGGGTATTGTATCCGTTTTGTTTAAACAACATCGGGAGAGTCGGCGCGGGTTTTCCCTCGGCTGTTTTCGGACGGTTGATGCCCGCCGGTTCCAAGTGACCCAGCCAATTAACGATCTCTTTATCTAATCGGGAATTGTAAGTCCAAAATCGCCCTATCGGTTCGCCGGGAATTTTATTCGGTCTCGCCCCGGTGAGAATGCTTAATCTGGAGGCTCCGCACACCGGCACTTGGCAATAGGCACGCTCGAACAACACCCCTTGTTCTGCTAATTTATCCAAGGTTGGTGTCAGCATCTGACTTTCACCATAGCTTTGAATTTGCGGTCGCAAATCGTCTATAGCCAAAAACAAAACATTGTACTTTTCTGGTGGTTTGGCATGGGCAACTTTGCTCAATCCCACCGTAGCTGCACTCAGGCTTAAATACTTTAACAGATTGCGTCTTTTCATGGCTGATGGCTGATTGTCAATCCCTGGTTTTTTCTCGAATTGTGCGCTGTTGTCTGGGAGAGAGTAGGGTGGGAGGGTGAGCCTACCCACGTTACCATTTTAAATTAGCAATTTCCCAGAAAATTGTTGTAAATCAGTCAATTGGTGGGTGGCGATCGCCCTACGGGGAGTATGAGGCTATCTTAGCCTAAAAGCGAACGTTGCGCGTGCCGATCGCCTCTAGAGTTTCAATCAATTTGCCATTGCGAGATAGAATTTCATCGGCCAATTCTACAATCCATCGATTCGGTTTAGCTTGGGGTCGAGCTTGCAACACATAATCGAGGGCATCTGGTTCTTTTCCCGGGTCGAGTAACGCGGCACAAAGGACAAACGCCACTGCACAAGAGCGACTAATTCCCGCTTGACAGTGGACGAGCAACGTCCCTTTGCTGGGGTGGATTTCTTCAGAAAAGGCGAGAATTTTGCGGATATCTTCAGCGCTGGCCAAATGACGATCCGGGTCATCATAGGGCGTGTCGATATCGTCGAATTTCAACCGCAATCGCTGGGGAACTGCGGCAAATCCCGGGGGCGGAGAAACCGTGGCACTGCCAATTGAAATTACCCCGCGAATCGATCGCGTTTTTAGGTTGTCTCGCAGATAGTCCCGGGCTTGGGAAAATGAAGTAATATAAAGTTTTGGCAATTGGGGGTGTTTGTTTTCCGATTGTGTGCTATTGTGAAATAATGGAGTTTTTGCGGCAGAATTTAAAATTTGATTTAAAGCATTTTGAGCTATAGCGCGAATTTCGGGGCTTTCGGTGGCAGCGATCGCGGTTTCGAGGGTATCGACGGCGAGGTGAGAGCCGATATGACGCAAGGCATGAATCGCTTGTTGGCACACGGACAGATTTGAATCGGCGATCGCCTCACCTAACGCCCTCACTGCCCGATCGCTGCCGATATGTCCCAACGCGGACACAGCTCGCCAGCGCACGTAAGACTCCCCATCGCAGAGAGCCTGTAACAATCCCCGCACTGCCCGCTGGCTGCCGATTTTACCCAAGGCTTCCGCCGCCCGGGCGCGCACGAAGCGATCGCTATCCTGCAAGCCTCGTAACGCCAGAACCACCGCGCGATCGCTGCCCATGTCGCCCACCACCCGCACCGCTGCACTGCGAATATCTGCATTTTGATGGGCGAGGGCTTGTGCCAATCCAGCCAATGCGCGATCGTCGGCAATTTGCCCCAGTGCCTCACATGCCCTGACCGTCACGTAAACATCGCGATCGTCCAGACAGGGGATCAGCGCCGGCACCGCCGCCGATGCCTTCAGCTTTCCCAGGGCGCGAGCGGCTTTTTCGCGGACGAAATCCTCCTCATCCGTCAGCATTCTCACCAAGTTCTCAATCGCCGCCGACCAGCGTTGTGGCCAATCCTCCCCCAACTCACTCGCACAACGTCCGTCTTTTCCCCACTCTCCCACTCCTGCCACCGCCCGCCAGCGCACCTCAGCATCCGGATGCTGCAATCCTTCCTGCAATGCGGAAAATGCAGCCGCCGATCGCTGTTGTCCCAGCGCCCAAATCGCCCATTCCCGCACCCGAGACTTAGAATGATGTAGGGATTCTTGCAACTGGAACACCGCCGCCGCCGTGTCAATTTGCCCCAATCCCCACGCCGCCCATGCCTGCAAGGGGTCATCCGCCCCTTCCAACAAGCGCTGCAACGACTCTACTGCAGCATCAGAGCCAATCTGGGCGATCGCCCGTACCGCCGAGGCGCACACCGTGGGGTCGCTTTCGCGCACCTGCTGCATCAAATACCGAATCGCCCCATCCGATCGCGTCAACCCGAACAGCCGATTTTTCACGCATTGCGCCACCCCCAAGCGCAAAATCAGCCCCAAACTAGAGCGCACAAACATCGGTTTCAGGGAAGCGATCGCCCTCGCCCCCCAAGTCAAATCCACCTCTAAGGCCAATTTCACCACCCGCAGGGCATCGCTTTCGCGCTGAATGCACGCCAACTGCTGCCCCAGAGTTTCTCGGATTTGCGGTTGGGCCAAATACTCGCGCAGGCGATCGTCGCTCATGCTACTCAGCGGATCGAGAGGAGGCTGTAGTGTAGTCATCTTTTTAAGCAAAGAAAATCAGATGGGGCAACCGGAAACAGCACGGGCACAATCTGGTCGCCCCCGAAAAGTAACGGATGCGATCGCCCTGCTGCCAGAAAGCCGGCCAGATTGCCGAGCATTGTAACCCATCTGCGCTCAATTTTACCGCTGTGTCAACCGACCCAACCCTAACTTTTGTCACCACAATTATAGCTATGAATCGAATTCTACCATCTCGCCCTCGGGTCAATCTCTGGAGTCAACTTACCGCCTTATCCTTAGCCTTGGGGGTGGTGAGCCTCACCGGGGTGCATCCCGTGGTGGCGCAGGAACAGCGCCTCAATACCTTAACCGTTACCGGTCAGGGAGTGGTGAACGTTCCCACCCGGTTGGCCCAGGTGCGCTTGGGGGTAGAAGTGCAAGGCAAAACTGCCGCCGACGCCCAGCAAGACGCCGCCCGCCGATCGCAGGCGGTGGTAGAACTGTTGCGCTCGCGCAACGTAGACCAACTCGAAACCACCGGCATCCGCCTCAACCCCCTCTATTCTCGCCAGGGCGATCGCCGCGTCATCACCGGCTATTCTGCCTCGAATCTGGTCAGCTTTCGCCTGCCCACCGAAGACGCCGGCGCGCTGCTCGATAACGCCGTAAATGCAGGCGCAACCAGGATTGATGGCATTTCCTTCGTTGCCACAGATGCAGCCATTGCCGCCCCCCGCCAGCAAGCCATTCGTGCCGCCACCGATGACGCCCTCACCCAAGCAGATACGGTCCTCGACTCCCTGAATCTCTCCCGCCAGGAAATCGTTAGAATTCAGGTGAATGCGGCGACGCCCACCCCGGAACCCTTCCTGCGAAGCGAAGTTGCAGGTTTGGACCGCGCCACCCCCGTTATCGGCGGCGAACAGCAGATATCCGCCTCCGTGACCTTGGAAGTTCGCTACTAATCGCCAATTTAGCCGATTTGTGCTAAGTTTCTCAGTGGGTTCTAGATATCGAGACGCGCCCCGGCGCGTCTTTTCTATTATCCCGGTTTTTTATCCCCTGCGATCGCTACCTCAGACCCCCATCCCATCGGTAGGGGAAAAATGATAAGATAGAACAAAGCTTGTCCAAAATACCATAAACTTGGCTCTATTGGTTCCCGGCTTTTGTTACCCCAGATCCATCCATTGAGTAGAGTTGGAAAATTAAACCGACTTTTTATTTTAAACGATTGGTAAGAAATTATTAAAACTTTCTTGATTCCCAACCGGATCTAAACTCAACTTGCCATCGACTCGCTACTATGAGGAGCATAGGTGACAAGGATGATTCTGTTGCGTGAATCTGGGTTTTCCTGAAATTAGCGTATGCCATGACTGATTTAACTCAACCCCCACCCATTCCCAAATCCACCAAACTGGTGCGACGATTTCAACGTCTCGGACAGCTTTTTGGCATGGCGGCGATCGCGATAAGTATTGCCGTCTTGCTGGGGTGGATATTCGAGATAGAATGGCTCAAAAGCTTGCTCCCAGGCGTGGTGACGATGAAAGGCAACACCGCCTTGGGGCTATTGTTGGGCGGAATTTCCCTGTGGTTGTCCGGGAGAGACGCGCCCCAGGGTCGCCGGGGAAAGAGTTTCCAGCGGTTCAATTATAGCGCGATCGCCGCGATCGTTCTGTTGGGGGTACTCACCAGCATCGAGTATGGCTTTGGGGTCAATTTGGGTATTGACGAACTGCTGTTTGAAGACAGTCCCCATGCAGTAGATGCCTTAGCCGAGGGGCGCATGGCTCCCAATACGGCGATAAACTTTATCGGCATTGGTTTGGCATTGTTCCTGGCGCGCCGAAGACGAGACCGATGGGCGCAGGGTTTGGCAACCGGGACGTTTTTCATTGCCTTTACTGCATTGCTGGGGCATGTTTACCACATTACCTTATTCTACAGCGTTGGGTCTTACACCGGCATGGCGATTCATACCGCGATCGCCTTTATGCTGCTGTCCCTCGGGGTATGGTTGAACGCACCCGATCGCGGGTGGATGCAGCGCGTCATCGGCGAAAATGCCGGGGGCATCATGTTGAGGCGACTGTTACCCTGGGCCATTCTCATCCCGTCGATATTGGGGGGATTGATTATCGCCTTGTACCGCAATAGCGAGAAAATGGCTTTTGCGATCGCCGTATTGAGCGTGTTAAATGCCGTGGTATTTGCCGGCATCATTTGGCATGTGGCCCGCATTCTCGATGCGATCGACCTGCGACGAGTGCAAGGTATCAAAGCACTGGCAGAAAGTCAGAGGCAATTTAGCGCTATTTTCCACCAAACCTATCAATTTATCGGACTGCTGACTCCCGAGGGAATTGTCCTCGAAGCGAATCAAACCGCCTTGGACTTTGGCGGGATAAAGGCGGGAGAGGTTATCGGGAAACCCTTTTGGGAGGCGCGGTGGTGGACCGGTTCTCCAGAAACTCAGGAGCAATTAAAACAAGCGATCGCCCGCGCTGCAGCCGGCGAATTCTTGCGCTACGAAGTAGAAGTGCGCGGCGCGGGAAACACCCTCACTCCGATTGATTTTTCCCTCAAACCGATCGCCGACAACACCGGGGAAGTGATATTGCTGATTCCAGAAGGACGAGATATCACCCAGCGCAAACAAGCCGAAACCGCCCTCGAGCATCTCGCCGCCGACTTAGACAATCGCGTGCGAGAACGAACCGCCGAGTTAGCCACCGTCAACCAGTCTCTGCGTCGGGAAATCCACGTGCGCGAACGGGCGGAAGCTCTGTTGCTGGGGCAAAATCGGATTTTAGAGGCGATCGCCCAGGATGTACCCCTCCCGGAGATTCTCCACCAACTCACCCTCTCGATCGAATCTCACGCCGAAGACGCCATTTGTGCGATTTTGCAGCTCGATTCCACTCGCACAACCTTGCATTATATCGCCGCTCCTAGTTTGCCAGCCGAGTTTAAAGCCGTGACGCCCAACGGGGTGAAAATCGGGCCGAATGCGGGAAGCTGCGGGAGTGCTGCCTATCGCGGCGAACCGACGATCGCCTGCGATATCGCCACCGATCCGCGCTGGGAACGGTATAAAGATGCCGCCTTGCAATGCGGACTGCGCGCCTGTTGGTCGGTGCCGATTATGTCCAGCCAAAACCAAGCGATCGGCACCGTTGCTCTGTACTATCGTACCCCAAAAAGTCCCAGTGCCGCCGATTGGGAACTCATCCAACGCTCGATTCATCTCGCCGGCATTGCGATCGAATCCAAGCAAGACAAACAAGCGCTAAAAAATAGCGAAGAACGATTTCGCCGCTTCTTCAATCAAGCTCCCTTTCCGGCGATCGTTCATGCCGAAGATGGCGAAAACCTCTACATGAATCAAACCTGGACCGAACTAACCGGGTACCGTCCCGAACAGATTCCCACGGTGGAAGAATGGACCGATCGCGCCTATGGCAACCGCAAAGCTGTGGTTCGAGAAAAGATCGAAAAATTGTACGAACTCGATCGCCGGGTAGATGAAGGCGAATTTATCATCCAAACCAACCGGGGAACCCAGCGAATTTGGAGCTTTTCTTCCGCCCCATTGGGTTCCCTACCCGATGGCAGACGGTTGGTTATTTCGATGGCAAACGATGTGACCCAGCGCAAACATGCCGAACAAAAAATCACCGCCTTAGCCGAAGAGTTAAACGATTTGTATCAAAACGCTCCTTGCGGCTACCATTCTTTAGATAAAAACGGCACCTTCACCCGCATCAACGATACCGAACTCCAGTGGTTGGGATATCAGCGGGAAGAAATTGTGGGCAAACGCAAATTTACTGACGTAATTACCTCGGAAAGTCAGGAAATTTTTTATAAAAACTTCCAGCGGTTTAAACAGCAAGGAGCTGTTAAAGGGCTAGGATTTGAAATGGTTCGCAAAGATGGCACGACCTTTCCGGTGCAGTTAAGCGCCACAGCCATAAAAGATGCCGAAGGAAATTATCTGAGCAGTCGCTCGATAATTGTTGACATTACCCAGCGCAAAAAAGCCCAAAAAGCTTTGCAAAAAAGCGAAATAAAATTTCGCACCGCATTGGATAATATTCCCGATGTCTTCGTGATTTACGATGCCGAAAGACGATTTCAGTTTGTGAATGCAGCCGGGGAAAAATATAGCGGCCAATCAGCAGAAGAACTCATCGGGCGGCGAGACGAAGAAATCTGGCCGCCAGAGGTTACCCAAAGCTATTTACCTACCCTGAAAAAAGCGGTAGAAACCCGCAGCACCCAGACGGTAAATGCTACCATTACTTTGCCCGGAGTTCAGCCATTTTCGATTATTGCCAAATACGTGCCGATGTTGAACGAAGCGG
Source organism: Phormidium sp. CCY1219 (assembly GCF_055795085.1). Lineage (NCBI taxonomy): Bacteria > Bacillati > Cyanobacteriota > Cyanophyceae > Oscillatoriales > Oscillatoriaceae > Phormidium > Phormidium sp. CCY1219. The sequence goes on from NZ_JAYFEQ010000844.1 coordinate 30,259, forward strand.
GGGAAATTTATCAAATTTTGGCGGTGACGGTAGACATCAGCGAGAGTATTGCTAAGCAACAAGAACTGGCGAAGCGGGCGAAACAACAAGCAGCGATCGCTCAGTTGGGTCAGATTGCCCTTTCCACTCGAAATCTGGACAGCTTATTTGATGAAATGACCGCGATCGTGGCCGAAAATCTGGATGTAGAGTATGCTAAAATACTGCAACTGCTGCCCGAGGAAAATCTCTTGCTGTTGCGTTCTGGGGTAGGCTGGGACGCTGACGAAATCGGTCGCGCCACCGTAGATGCGACGGAAAATTCCCAAGCCAGCTATACTCTGGGCGTCCGCGAACCGGTGATTGTAGAAGACCTGAACGCCGAAACCCGGTTTACAGGGCCGTCTCTGCTGCTCGATCGCCAAATCGTCAGCGGCATCAGTGTGGTGATTCCCGATCGCACCCGCCTGTTTGGCGTATTGGGCGCACATACCCGGGAAAAACACCGCTTCACCCCAGAAGATGCCAACTTCCTACAAGCGGTCAGCAACCTGCTGGCGACGGCGATCGAGCGGCAAAATGCCGAAGCAGAACGGGAAAGACTGTTCGCCGAATTAGACAAAGAGCGATCGCTCTTTGAAGCGGTACTGCAGCAAATGCCGGCAGGGGTAGGAATTGCCGCCGCCCCCTCGGGCAAACCCATTCTCGCCAATCACCAAGTGGGGCAGATTTTGGGTCATCCTTCCCAGTTCGTTTCCTTATATAGCGAGTATGCCGGATTTCACCTCAACGGCGAACCCTTAGCGCAAGAAGAATGGCCCCTAGCGCGGGCATTATACCACGGAGAAATCGTGCGCGGACAAGAAATTCAATTTTTGCGCCAGGACGGCAGTTATGGGATAATTCAGGCAAATGCAGCACCGATTCGCGATCGCGACGACACCATCATCGCCGCCGTGGTTATCGTCCTCGATATCAGCGATCGCTTCCAAGCCGAAGCCCAAGTGCGCGAACTGAACGCCACCCTAGAACAGCGCGTGCAAGAGCGCACCGCCGAACTCGAAGAGGTCAACGAAGAACTCAAAGCCTTTTCCTACTCCGTTTCTCACGATTTGCGCGCTCCCCTGCGGGCGATGCAGGGGTTTGCCCAAGCGTTGCTCGAAGACTACGGCAATTGCTTCGATGAACTCGGACTCCAATACGCCGAACGCATTGTTAATGCAGCAGAGCGCATGGAAGGTTTGATTGAGGATTTACTCACATACAGCCGATTGAGCCGCGCCGACATCGAACTGCAACGGGTAGACTTGGAGTTAGTTCTCACAGAAATCTGCTCCCTGCTTGAAAGTGAGGTACAGGAGCGACAGGCGCAGATCCAGGTGAAACACCCCCTGCCCACCCTGCGCGGTCATCGCAGCATTCTCGTACAAGTATTGACAAATCTCGTGAGAAATGCAATGATTTTCCAGCCCCCCGGAACCACCGCGCAGGTGCAAATCTGGGCAGAAAATCGCGACGGTTGGATCCGCCTGTGGATTGCCGACAACGGCATCGGCATCGCCCCAGAGCACCAACGCCGGATTTTTCAGGTCTTCGAACGCCTGCATGGTGTGGAAATCTATGCCGGCACCGGCATTGGCTTGGCGATCGTCCGCAAAGGTATGGAGCGTCTCGGAGGTCGCTACGGGGTGGACTCCCAACTGGGCGAGGGCAGCCGATTTTGGATAGAACTGCCCGAGGCGGGGGAGAAAAGCGCGCAGTCTGTCGAATAAACTCAATTGGCGATCGCTCGAGTCCCACTGTAGTGCTACCCTAAGAGATAGAGAGGCTTTAAAATAGCATCTGTACAAAATCAGTCCATTTCATCCCTCCTACCCAAAGTTGCATTTCCGATTTTCCCGCTTCTCCCACTCCCGACCACAGAGGACTCATCATGTTAAACCAAAGCAACTATACGATTTTGCTCGTCGAAGACGACGCCAACGACATCTTGTTGATTCGACGTGCCTTTCGCAAAATTAATGCCATTAACCCCATTCATATCGTCAAAGATGGGGAAGAAGCGATCGCCTACTTGCAGGGGCAAGGGGAATATGGCGATCGCGATACCTACCCCCTGCCCCTGCTGATGCTGCTCGATTTAAAACTTCCGCGCAAATCCGGTCTCGAAGTGCTAGAATGGCTGCGCCAGCAACCCAACCTCAAACGACTGCCAGTGGTGGTGCTCACCGCTTCTCGAGAAAATGCCGATATCAACGTCGCTTACGACATTGGCATCAACTCGTATTTAATCAAACCTCCCAATTTTAAAGCCTTACAAAACATGTTAGGAGACGTGAATAATTACTGGCTGTCGTTAAATCAGCAGCCAATACTAAAATAACGGGCAAATGTCGTTTACCTGGTTTTTTGCCGCCCCGGCGATCGTAGGTTCCACCGCAATGGCAAATCTGGGCGCAAAACCCCTGGATTTTCCTGCCTGCGGGATGGGCGATCGACCACTAGCCACTCTCATCCATTGTTGAAGGATAACCGTGTTTCGCATCCTACTGGTCGATGATAATCCCGACGATCGCCTGTTGATTATTCGCGAACTCCGGCGCGAGTTTTCTCAAATCGAGATCGAACAAGTCATCGATCGCGAAGGTCTCGCCCAAGCCCTCGAGGCAATGAATTTCGATGTAGCGATTACCGATTACCAATTGCGCTGGAGTACCGGCATGGAAGTCCTGCAACAGATCAAACAACGCGATCGCTTTTGCCCGGTGGTCATGTTTACCAATACCGGCAGCCAAGAAATTGCCGTAGAGGCGATGAAATCCGGTCTCGACGACTACATCATCAAATCCCCCAAACACTTTATCCGCCTACCGAGAGCGGTAAAGCTCGCCACAGAACGCGCCGCAACCGAGCGCAAAGCCGAAGCCTTGGAAGTGCGATTGCAATTTTTGCTAGAACGCTTGAACGTCGGGGTATTTCGCGCCACCCTCGAAGGCGAATTACTCGAATGCAACCCCACTTTTTTGCACTTGCTTGGCGTCAGCTCCTTGCCAGAAGCCCGAGAATATGCTACGCCAACTCTAGAATTACCAGCGCAAACCGCTAAAGAGAAAACAGAAAAACGGCAAATCAAGCTCCAGCGCCCGGATGGTAGCTGCATCTGGGTAGAACTGAGCGCCACCACCATCGAAATCAACAATCAAACTGCGATCGAAGGCTTGCTCGAAGAGATTACCCCGCGCAAGCAAGCTGACGACGCCATGCAGCAGCTCAACCAACTCCTGGAGCAACGAGTGCAGGAGCGCACCGCCGAGTTGCAAGAGGTGAATGAAGAACTGAAAGCCTTCGCCTATTCCGCTTCCCACGACTTGCAAGAACCCTTGCGCGGCATTCAGGGATTTAGCCAAGCTTTACTGGAAGATTGCGCCGCACAGGTGGGCGATCGCGGTCGCGAATACATGCACCGGATCGCCAACTCTGCCGATCGCCTGGAAAAAATGATCGGCGATTTGCTCGACTACAGCCGCATCACTCGCTCGGAACTTCCCCGCGAACCGGTAGAACTCGACGCGGTACTCACCGAAGTCCTGCGGCGGATCGAAACCAAACAAGCCGCTCGCCATGCCCAAATTGACCTGCGACGACCCCTCCCCTCGGTGGTGGGGCACTACCCCACTTTAGTCCAGATTATTGGCAATTTACTCACCAATGCCCTCAAATTTGTCCCCCCAGAACCGGTGCCAGAAGTGCGGATTTGGGCCGAGGAACGAGACGGCTGGGTGCGCCTGTGGGTGGCAGATAATGGCATGGGCATCGCGCCAGAAAATCAAACTCGCGTCTTCCGCGTGTTCGAGCGCTTGCATGGGGTGGAAAACTATTCCGGCACCGGCATCGGTTTGGCCCTGGTCCGCAAGGGCGTCGATCGCCTCGGGGGTCGAGTCGGGGTGGACTCCGAGCTAGGTCAAGGCAGCCGATTTTGGATAGAATTGCCCGCAGCCTCATAAAAATGCGCTACCTTTGGTTAAAATCGAAGAGTAACAAACGAGAAACCGTCGGCTCGTCCCATTGGATGGGGGTCGGTTCCTGAGTGAGTGTCACGGGCCTGAAGCTCAACTGCAATCTCAACTGAATTCTCTCTAACATGGTTTTACGCATTCTGCTCGTTGATGATAACCCAGACGATCGCTTTCTCATTGTCCGCGAACTGAAGCGCGAGTTTAAGGCGGTGCAGTTTGAAGAAATTCTCGATCTCGCCCACTTAGAACCGGCCATCGACGCAGGACAGTTCGATTTAGTGGTGAGTGACTATCAACTGCGCTGGAGTACGGGAATTGACGTGTTGCAAGCGGTGAAAGCACGCTACCCGAAAATGCCGGTGGTGATGTTTACCAATAGCGGTAATGAAGAAATTGCCGTGCGGGCGATGAAAGAGGGGTTGGACGATTATGTGGTCAAGTCGCCGAAGCACTATTCCCGCTTGTCGGCGGCGGTGCGATCGGCTTGGGAACGCACCCAAGCCGAACAGCGGGCGGCTACCTTACAAACGGAATTGGAATCGTTACTGAATCGTTTAAATGTGGGGGTGTTTCGCCTCACCCGGGCGGGAAAACTGGTGCAGGGCAATAAAGCGTTTCTCAATTTACTTGGGGTGGAGGATTTGTCCGCCGCACAAGAGCTGCTTTCTCAGCAGTGGTCTTCCGCCATCGGTTCGTTTTTAGAGGAGATAGAAAGCCACGAGAGAGATAATCTCCTGCAGACAGAAGTGGAGATATGCCGAGGGGATGGCAATTCGTTGTGGGTGGAATTAACCAAGACGAAAGCGGTCCGCAATGGGAAAGTGTTTGTGGATGGGTTGATGGATGATATCAGCGATCGCAAACAGGTGGAGCAAGAGCGGCTCGAGGTGCTGCAACGGGAACAAGCAGCACGGGAGGCGGCAGAAAATGCCAACCGGATGAAGGATGAGTTTTTGGCGGTGTTGTCTCACGAGTTGCGATCGCCCCTGAATGCGATTTTGGGTTGGGCGACGATGATGCGCGCCCGCAAGCTCAGTGACGCCAAACGGGCGGCGGCGTTGGAGAGCATCGAGCGCAATGCAAAGTTACAAACGCAGCTTGTGGAGGATTTGCTGGATACCTCGCGGTTGCTTCAGGGGCGCATGCGTCTCAGTGTCGGAGAAATGTCCTTGATTCCCACCATCGAGGCGGCGATCGAAACGGTCCGTTTAGCCGCACAAGCGAAGGACATCGAGTTGCGGGTGGAACTGGATCCGGAAGAAGCTTGGGTGATGGGGGATCCGAATCGCTTGCAGCAAGTGTTCTGGAATTTGGTATCCAATGCGGTGAAGTTTACCGACCCTGGCGGATGGGTGGAGGTGCGACTCGATCGCCTGGAGTCTGAGGCGCGAATTCAGGTGCGCGATAGCGGGCAAGGGATCGATCCGGAGTTTGTGCCTTTCGTGTTCGATCGCTTTCGTCAGGCGAATGCCTCCACCACTCGTTCCTTTGGCGGGCTGGGTCTGGGATTGGCGATCGCCCGTCAGTTGGTGGAAATGCACGGCGGCAGAATTTCGGTAGCCAGTGATGGGGAAGGAGCAGGAACCACGTTTACGGTTTGGTTGCCCCTGCATCAAGGATCGAGCGATCCGGAGGAAGCCTCTGCCAGTGGGGGAGAAGGTGAGGATGCAGATAAGTTTCCCTTGGTCAACCTGCGGGTATTGGTGGTGGATGACGAAATCGATGCCCGGGATTTATTGGCTCTCTTGCTGGAAGAATATGGGGCGCAGGTACGGGCAGTGGGGTCGGTCGCAGAGGCGAAAGCGGAACTCGAGCGCTTCGATCCGATGGTGCTGGTTTGCGATATCGGGATGCCGTTGGAAAATGGGTACGATTTGATCCGCTTTGTGCGAGAAGAGGGAAATCCGATTCCGGCGATCGCCCTCACCGCCTACGCGCGCTTTGAGGATGTGAGCGAAGCACTAGCCGCCGGCTTTCAGGTTCACTTGCCCAAACCCCTGGACGCCGCTCGCTTGGTGGAGGCGATCGCGTCTCTGGCCAACGTTCCTCAAACCGACCCCCCGTAGGGTGCGTGACCCCCGCTCCTCAATCCCTGCAACCGCCACCCAATCCCCGCCAGGGGTCACGCACCACCCCTAGCACTCAAATATACCTCACTAAAGGTAATTGCTATACAAGAAAGCGGCAGCCATTCAAGCTGCCGCCAATATACAAGATTTAAACTATCGGCCTCATCGCCTTATGGGAAAAGCATTAAGCCCATCTTCCTATCCGATCGCAGGAGCAGTAGCCGCCGCAGAACTCGCAGCATCTTTGAGCAACTGAGCCTTATCCGTGGCTTCCCAAGGCAAGTCGAGGTCGGTGCGACCCAAGTGACCGTATGCCGCCACTTCTTGGAAGAAGCGACCGTTGCGTTCTCCGGGCAGACCTCGCAAATTAAACTCTTGGATGATTCCTGCCGGACGCAGTTCGAAATGCTCGTTGACTAATTCTTCTAACTTCTCTTCGTCCACTTTCGCCGTGCCGAAGGTTTCCACCATCATGCTCACCGGGCGAGCCACCCCAATGGCATAACTGAGCTGCACTTCGCACTTATCGGCCAAACCAGCGGCTACAATATTTTTCGCCGCATAGCGAGCAGCATAAGCCGCGCTGCGGTCTACCTTCGTGGGGTCCTTACCGGAGAAGGCACCGCCACCGTGGCGAGAATAGCCGCCATAGGTATCGACGATAATTTTCCGTCCCGTGAGACCGGAGTCCCCTTGGGGGCCACCGATGACGAATTTGCCGGTGGGGTTGACCAAGTAGTGGGTGCGATCGTCCGGCTTCACCTGCAGATCGGTGAAGCAAGGTTCCACCACCGCTGACCACAGATCCTTTTGGATCTTCTCTTGGATGGCTTGGTTATCGGTCAGTTCGCCAATGCTGGGGTCATGTTGGGTGGAAATCAAAATCGTATCGATCGCCACCGGGACGCCATCTTCATAAACCACCGTCACCTGAGTTTTGCCATCGGGACGCAGGTAAGGCAATTGACCGGTTTTGCGAACTGCAGCCAGTCGGCGAGACATGCGATGGGCCAGAGAAATGGGCATCGGCATCAGTTCTGGGGTTTCGTTGCAGGCGAAACCGAACATCAACCCTTGGTCGCCCGCCCCGATCGCGTCGAGTTGTTCTTCGCTGAGTTTGGTGCGGGTTTCTTGCGCTTGGTCCACCCCTTGGGCGATATCTGCAGACTGTTCGTCCAGGGCCACCAGCACGGAGCAGCTATTGGCAGAAAAGCCATTGTCAGCGTCGGTGTAGCCAATTTCGGCAATTTTTTCCCGGGCGAGGTCTACGTAGTTGACTTGCGCTTGGGAGGTGATTTCCCCGGTAATTAAGACTAAGCCGGTGTTGACCACCACTTCAGCGGCGACCCGGCTTTTCGGATCCTGAGCCAGCAGGGCGTCCAGAATTGTGTCGGAAATCTGGTCGCAGACTTTGTCGGGATGTCCTTCGGTAACGGATTCAGATGTGAATAGGTAGCGACGAGGCAAAATGAAGTCCTCCTAAAATGTACGATCGGTTACAATTCTGCGGTGCCTTTTACCATATAGACTTTTGGGTCATCAGGCAAGTCTTAGGGGAAAATTTGGATTTCATCCAGGCTGGCGATCGCCACCTGCGCCCCTTCTAAACGCCTTGCCCCAGCCGGACGCCAGCTAATCCCAATGCATCCAGCCGCACCGGCATTTTTTGCCATTTGCATATCTGCCGGCGAATCTCCCACCATCAAGGTGGCCCCTGGTTTTACACCCAGGGTTTGGCATGCTTGCAAAAAAAGGGAGGGGTCTGGTTTGGATGGTCCAGAATCTACTCCCATTTGTAGTTGAATGTATTTGCCGAGCTGATAATGCTCGACAAATTTTCGCACTCTTTCGGTGCGATCGGCTGAGAGGATGCCCAGTTTGATATCCCCCCGAGCCAAAACTTGTATGGCTTCGAGACAGCCCACAAACAAGGGGGATGGAGTTGGATCTTGTTCGAACAGTTCGTCCGCTTCGGCAAATGCGTCGCGAGCAATGTTGAGGGATTCTAACCATCCGCGACCGGTTTCGGCGATATAGGCGGCGGTGGCAATTTGGTTTTCTTCCCGGCTGCCCACCGCTAATAACCCAGTGGGATCGAGAATGTTTTCATGGATGCCGAATGCCATGAGCAGGGGGTCTCCAGTGCCGGGAATCCGCGCATCTACTATCCGCGATCGCTTTTGTCCTAAGATTCGCAAAAAATCTTCCGAGTCTTCTAATGTGCCGTCTTTGTCGAAAATAATCCCCTGGATATTCTCGAACTTGACCGTGCCACATTGAATGGTTGCCAATGGCTTGTTCTCCACTTACATCACTCTCGCTAAAAGCTGTCGGGCAGACATTTGTTAGTTCGAGGGAGTCTGTCCCCGGAATGGTTGTCCCTTGGGCGGTTGTGGCAAGTGTGGAGAGCAAATCTCCTTTACCTTTTCACCCGCCAGGGAAAATTCCTCACCCCGAACCTTTTCGGCGTCGATCGCCGACAGCTCTTTATCTGCGAATTGGGCGAGACTTATTCTGTCACCGGTGCCGCGTCTTCTTGACTTTCTTCGGATTCGCTCACTGGTTCTTCGCCTTCGGGTTCCACCGCTGCAGGTTCTTCCTCCTCGGTGGGGGTGGGGGCGGGGGTGGGGGCGGCGGCTGCTGCTGCCTGCTGTTCTGCCTCTTGCGGGCTAATGCCTTGTTCTTTGAGGCGCAACTGCTCCCGGAATTTTTCGGCCATTTCTTCGGCGCGATCGTACACCGCATCGCGATTCTTGACCATATCCCCGGGTTCGGGTTCGAGCTGTTTGGTAGACAGAGAAATCCGTCCGCGTTCCGCATCCAGGTCGATGATCATTACCTTCAGTTCGTCGTTCACGTTGAAGACGCTGTGGGGTGTATCGATGTGATCGTGGGAAATTTCCGAAATGTGGAGCAATCCACTGACGCCCCCAATGTCGATAAAGGCACCATAGGGCTTGATGCCGCGCACCGTGCCGATCACCACTTCGCCGACTTCCAGGCGGTTCATCTTGCGTTCCACCAAGGCCCGCCGATGAGACAGAACTAGACGATTGCGGTCTTCGTCCACTTCCAGGAATTTCAGCGGCAGTTCTTCTCCCACCAGCTCTTCTTTCGGTTTGCGGGTGCTGATATGGGACCCCGGAATGAACCCGCGCAAGCCTTCAATCCGGACCAGTGCCCCCCCGCGATTGGTTGCAAACACCTGCGAGCGTACCGTAGCGTCTTCCGCTTGCAACTGCCGAACCCGCTCCCATGCCCGCATGTATTCGATGCGGCGGATGCTCAGGGTAAGCTGCCCGTCCTCATTTTCATCGGTGAGGATGAAAAATTCCCGGGTTTCGTTGGATTGCAAGACTTCTTCGGGGGCGTCAACCCGGTTGATTGACATTTCCTGAATGGGGATGTATGCCGCTGTTTTTGCACCAATGTCAATCAGAGCGCCCCTTGGCTCTAGACTGAATACTGTGCCGGCCACTACATCGCCGGGGCTAAAATGATAGTCATACTTGTCGAGTAGGGCGGCGAAATCTTCGTGAGTAAAGCCAATATCTTTGGCGATTGTGTTCTGATTGACCATGCGTATATTTTCCTGGAACTTGTCTCCGTGTGTTGATTTTTGTGGGTTTTGGCGATGAATTGAGTGCAGATTTTCAGGACTCCGCCCGAGGGCGAGGACTTCAAAATCTCGGTTGACGTTCTCCCGCCTTGGGGGCAGAAGCGTCTTCAGGCGAGTCAGGCGCTCGATCCTGAATTTCTCTGTGGATGCCTGAGAATTCCCCGGCACAACCCGCCGCTTGCCTTATGGCGGGGTGTTATCTCCTCAACCCAGTTGGTTCTGGGAAGGGCGTTTTCGACAGGATGTCGAGGTTTCGCGCTGGGCGCGCGTACCGTTTTTTTATTCTACTCGATGAACTGCGGCTGATGTCGCAGGGAAAGTCTTGCCGGATTGCTCGAATTGCTCTTGCTGTGGGAAAGACTTTCTGTAGCTTTTGTAGAAGTATGTTTATCCTGACTTGTATGGGGTGCAATTCCCCGTTTTTCCTACCAAGGAAGGAGGAAAATTCTCCTTGCTTTCAGGAAATGTTGGATGGCGATCGCTGGCTTTGGATCCTGTGCTGACCCCCTGATTTTTGGACAATTTCCACCTTTCCCAAGAGGTGAAGGGGTTGATTGGTCCCGGTCAGTGGCTCCTTTTTTTGAACTTCGGCGACGAACAGCAGTGTTAATAGCACGGCGGTTGACGAAGAAGCTTGCTTTTAGTTTAGCCGATCGCATTCCAAATTTTTTATTCTAGACCATCTATTATATCTTGCCAACTCCTCCTTGACCAGATTGCCAGGGGAATTTTTTCTGCAAGCGAGAACCCAGGCAGGCTCAATTTGCTCCCTGTGCCTCGGTTTGCCAGGGAAGCGGCGCGAGAATCGCAGAAAGATTAATGAATAAATAAGGAAGCGTCGTGGGCTTGGGTCTCGGATGAAGTGGCAGAAGAATCGCAGGAGCGATCGTCGATCTCGGGAGTCAATCGCTCCATCTGCGCCTCGCTGCGGTTTTGCAAATCGTTTAGGGTTTCGACAAAATCGCGAATTCCTTGGAATTGGCGATAAACCGAAGCAAATCGGATATAGGCCACTTCACTGAGTGTTTGCAGGTGGCACAGAACCAATTCTCCGATTTGGTTGCTCGAGACTTCTCGCATCACCCGCTGCTGCTGCAACGAGGCTTCGATTTCATCCACTAACGCTTCGATTTGTTCGGCTTCCACCCCGGTTTTTTCGCAGGCGCGAACGATGCCGCGCAGCAATTTGGAGCGATCGAAGCACTCTCGTCCTCCGTCGCGCTTGATCACCGTCACGGGAACGTATTCGATCCGCTCGTAGGTGGTAAAGCGACGCTGGCAGTTCAAGCACTCTCGACGTCGCCGAACGCTTTGACCGTCTCTGGCCGATCGCGATTCGAGAACCCGACTTTCTGTATGTTGGCAAAATGGACAGCGCATAATAATCGTCCTCTGGGCACAGATAAAAGGCGTTTGGGCGGAAAATTGCAAAGACAAAGCGCTATCAATGCAGGTGAAAAATTTCCCCTGGCGCTTTGCCCCTCGTTTTTCCGCCCCTCGTCGCCAAGAGGCAAGCAAAAATTTGCCATTCAACGGCAAAACTCTGAGCCAACATTCTTATCCTCTCCGGCGAATCGCAAAAGCATGACCGAACAGATAAGATTGGCTCAGGGGCTATGGAATAACTTGCCGGAAGGGGTTATTTGCCAATCCGAGGCGGTTCGCGAAATGCGATCGCAAAGAACAGCAAACCCAGGGTCAAGGTCAGAACTAGGATGTAAGCGATGCTTTCCATATGAGAACTTCCTGATAATTCTGTTTTTTCCAGTCTACCAGGCAACAGAAAAAAGGTCTAACAAACAGCACGGGGCAAGCAAAACCAACGCGCATCGTTGTTAGACCTTTCTAAATAGCTAGAGAGCTACACAGAGTTTAAACTTCTTGCTTCCGGGTGCTGATATCACCCACTTTCTGGAAGACGCCAAACTCCACTTGCTCTTCGAGATCCGGATCGACCCCGGCGAACACATCCCGGAAGATGGTACGCGATCCGTGCCACAGATGTCCGAAGAAGAACAACAGGGCAAAGCAGGCATGACCGAAGGTGAACCAACCGCGAGTGCTGGTGCGGAACACCCCGTCGGATTCTAGGGTCTCGCGATCGAATTCAAACGGTTCGCCTAACTGGGCTTTCCGGGCAAACTGTTTGACCACTGCTGGGTCGCTATAGGTTTGACCGTCGAGGTCTCCACCGTATAAGCTCACCGTCACGCCAGTTTGCTCGAAGCTGTATTTCGATTCTGCGCGCCGGAAGGGAATGTCGGCGCGAATGATGCCTTCGGAGTCTACTAAGACCACCGGGAAGGTTTCAAAGAAGTTGGGCATCCGACGCACGGTCAGTTCCCGACCTTCACCATCCTCAAACACGGGATGACCCAACCACGCTTGGGCAATTCCATCGCCTTTGTTCATCGGACCGACGCGGAACAAACCGCCTTTGGCGGGGTTGTTGCCCACGTAATCGTAGAACGCCAGCTTTTCGGGAATCTGCGACCAGGCTTCGGACTGGCTTGCGCCCTGCGCCATAGAGACTTGCACCCGGCGGTTAATTTCTTGTTGGAAGTAACCGCTATCCCACTGATAGCGAGTCGGACCGAACAGTTCGATGGGGGTCGCCGCCGAACCGTACCACATGGTACCCGCGACGACGAATGCCGCGAAAAATACCGCAGCAATACTGCTCGAAAGTACGGTTTCGATGTTCCCCATCCGCAGCGCTCGGTAAAGCCGTTCTGGCGGACGCACGGATAAGTGGAAGATGCCGGCAATAATTCCCACAATTCCGGCGGCAATGTGGTGCGCGACGATTCCCCCGGGATTGAAGGGGTTAAATCCGTCTGGCCCCCATTCTGGCGCTACCGGTTGTACGTGCCCGGTTAATCCGTAAGGGTCGGAAATCCACATGCCCGGACCAAATAGCCCGGTTAGGTGAAAGGCTCCAAACCCGAAGCACAGCAAACCGGATAAGAACAGGTGAATGCCAAACATTTTTGGCAGGTCTAAGGCTGGTTCGCCAGTGCGAGGATCGTTGAACAGTTCCAAATCCCAGTAAACCCAGTGCCAGCAGGCTGCTAGGAACAGCAAACCAGCCAGGACGATATGAGCGGTGGCTACGCCTTCAAATGACCAGAAGCCCACGTCGGTGGCGGTGCCGCCGGTAACGCTCCAACCTCTCCAAGAATCCGTCACCCCTAGCCGTGCCATAAAGGGCAACACGAACATGCCCTGACGCCACATGGGGTTCAGAACCGGATCGCTTGGATCGAAAACGGCGAGTTCGTATAGGGCCATCGAGCCAGCCCATCCTGCCACTAAGGCAGTGTGCATCAAGTGTACGGCAATCAGACGCCCTGGGTCATTCAGGACGACTGTGTGTACTCGGTACCAGGGTAGTCCCATCGACTACACTTCCTCCTCTATTAGAGATTTCTACTTGGACGCTATTTTCGAGCCTTTTATAGGGTCTTTGCCTTGCCTGGAAACCCGGGGGCGATCGCCTCTGGGCTTGACAGGAGTGGCATTCAGACCATCGGTTCTCAAAAAATGAGACAGTATTTAAAGAAGTGTAACGTTTGATGGAGTCGAATGCAAGCTTATTCCGGCTTCTGTTCTCGCTCGGCGATCGCTCTGGACTCCCAAATCCCCCCTAGTGCCTCCGGGAATGGGCTTTCACGCCCCGGTGATTTCCCCCTCCCTACGCCGATTTAGGTGAATTTCGTCCCTTTGCTACTGTTCATCTGGCAAATCGCTTCTGACGCCGCTAATCTCTCGATCACTTGCTCGGCACTCATTAACCGCCGGAGAAACACTTGCCCGATACTTGAGGCTCCACTGGCGTCTGGAACCTTGGGCTTGACTTCTACCATGATCACCGCGTCTTCAACTCGATAAAGCCACAAAATCTCTTCATGCTCCACAATGCTCAGGTTGATTCTCTCGATCGCGGGTTCGCGTCGCCACGCGATCGCGTTCCACAGTCCTTCTACTCCCCACACTCGACCTACGGTCCAGCCTTCTGTTAGAAAAAAATATTTCACGAGCCTCTCCCGATCGCCTATAATCTGTGTTTAATATGCACGGAAAACTCCACTAAGGGCGGCTTTCACCGCCTACCGTGTTGCCTCCCCATGCATCACTCCTCTCATTTTTCCATCCAGCTCTCATCCGAATAATTTTTAATCTCTTTGCGTTAGCGCGATTTGCTATTTCTCTTCCCCCTTGTGGCGAGAGTACATCCCGCTCAGGTAAGCGTTTTACCTCTCCGGTTGAGGCGCGATCGCTTCTCGCTTCCATCCTCCTCCTTGTTCCGATCCATCCGCTCCACCACTTTTCCCTCAGTGTCCATGCATCTTCCCATCACTCTGTCTGATTCCCTCACCTAAACGGCGATCGCCAATGTTACTGTCACGGCTATTTTATTATGAAAGTTCAATCCCTCCATTGAAAACATTTCAAAAAATTTCGCGATATCTCATTCAATTTCACCGATACCGATACAACTTTAGCCAGGGATCTGATTGTTCTGATTGCCATGCATGGTGCAGGAAAAACAAGCATCCTCCAAGCCATTGCACGGACCCTCGGGGTGGCTAGCGATCGTCTACAGCAACTCTCGGACTTGCAATGGCCCGGATTTCACTATGACATCTCAACCAACAACTCGGGCGGATTTACCCCACAAGTCTAACTCGAAGTCCACTTTTCCTCCCCAGAACTTGAAAAATGCACCTTGGCAAAAATTAAAAATCCGAATCTAATACGAGTTTTCTTTAATAACGAAACAGTTAAGCACTTATGCAAACAAGTTTTTAACTCTTTCCCAAGCTTAACTCGCTCTCAGGCTCCCCGGACAACCTCTCCCGAGGCGGAGTCTCCTCCCCCCCCTCCACCGGCATGCAAAGGGTGGCATTTTTGCTTAAAATCCCCCTCGCTCTTGAAAATGGGGAAAACTAAGCCCTTAAAAAGAGGGTTGGGGGAATCTGCTCCTGAATGTCTCGGAGATTCTTGCAAATTATCTTTGGCAGAAATAAAATAAATTTGCATAACAAACTACTGCTTTATTTTCAAGCCATGCGACAGTTATTAAACCGATACATATTAGAGAATTTCGATGTAAACGAGGATGCAAACGTAGCAAAAATGGGCTTCTCGTTCCTAGTTGTGTTCTCTATTAATTTGCTTTAAACAAGCAATTGATGACAATATAAATTTTAATTTTCTAGTTTTTTGGGGTTGACACTCTTTAAAAGCGTTGCTAGATTTGTTGTATTCCCACTCACGAGCTAAACCGAAGGAAACAAGGAAACCTACTCCCCAGCTTTTTGTCCATCCCTTCTCCTTATCTTCTTGGAAACAAGAGAATAAGAAAAAAATCTCAAAAGCACTCTAACGAGCATAGGGAAAGGGCAATCTTGAGTTCATTTATGCTCATCAAAAATCAATTTAACCTTTGCCAAAAAAAAATGAGTTTATCCTATCGCGGCATCCAGTATCAACCTTCCAACGTACCTGCAATCCAGCCTTCCAGCATCGCCAACTATCGTGGAGTGAGTTATTACACTCAATCCAAACCGCAAATTGCAACTCCTCCTGCCGTTACCCTGATGTATCGGGGCGTGGCGTATCAGATGAATCCAGAAACCACACAATCTCCAAAAACAATCGAGTTAACTTCACTGTCTCTCACTTTGGTTTAATTCAGTTTTTTTGAATCCAACTATAGCGCTTGAAAACGCAATACTTCGGATAGTTTTTGAGGCGGATCGTTAATTAAAGAGTTGGCTCTTACGCAACTTCGGCGCAAGAGCCAACTCTTTCTATGATTGCCAGTGGATACCCTTATGGAAATTATCGTCTGGAGTATGATTTTGCTTTTTTGTTAGGGACTATTTCGCTCATGGGCGATCGCAAACCCCCCTTCTACTCAACCTGCCGCAGTTCCCCACCGACAAATTGCCAGCCTTTTGGTGCCCAGTTCCGTTGGGGGTCATCCCTGGAGAAATTGTCGATCGCAGCATCAATGTTCGCCCGTTCGCCCAATCCCAGAAAATCCCGGAACAGATGACTTTCACGGTTGAGGTTAGAGTCACACCCTGAGCAAGTTGGGCTTTCAACGCCAGTGGGATGCAGCGCATAGAGTAAGTTGACACTCTGCGGTCGCGCATACGCGCAGATTCTCCGAGTTATACTCAGAAGGGTCTGTCAAAAGGCATTTCTGCCACCGACCCTCTACCCTGTTGCTTTCGCTTCAGGCTACTTGCTTTTTTTGCTTTCCGGGCACTTCCCTTAACTTCTATACGCTCCACAACCTGCGTTGTTTGCTCCGCTCAATGTCGTTGTGCACTTCTATTTAGAGCCGTCGGTTCTCCGGTGGCCGGAATTTCATCTGAACTAGGATGCTTCGTCGCGTAGGCTTTTACCCTTACTAACTTTTTAATTGCAACTAATCTCGCTTGTTAAAACAAGCGAGTCGTTTTTCCGCCCCGCTTTAAAAAGACGGGGCTACCAAACTCCCGAATAGTTCCCGTGTAGTGGTGGGCATAGTAGTGGGAAGTTGGGCACTGGGGAAGTGTGGGCATGGAGTTGGATTGCGATCGCCCGCCTTTTATCAGTGCAACTCATCCTAGGTGGGGCGTGGGTTGCAGGATGCGGATTGACAACTCGTTCGGCTTTTGGCTCAAACTGCTGACCGATGATAAGCGGGTTGAGGCATTTGGATTTGGCGCTCTTGCCCCCGAACCCTTGGCATGCAGCAGGTCAAAACTCTGAGCGCAGCGGTAGGAGGTGTCAGATCCTCCGGGCGGATTTGCAGGTATAGCAAAGTTAGCAACCCTATCTTTAACATCGGCTTTTTTACTCAATTTGCCCAGCTATTGATAGTATAAACCTTGATTTACCTTGAAAAAACCATTCGGATAGCACGAGATAGAGGTGAAGAAGTGGTCAGTTATCATCTCTTTTATTATAATGCCACTCCGAAAAAATGACAAGCACATTGCCCTGACACTTCTGATTCGTTTTGTAGATTATCTGTGTCTCTTTGCCTTAGTTAGTGCCGCGATCGCCATTGGTTTGAAATTTTTCTCACCCATGCCCGCACCCGTGAGTCACCCCGGTGCAACCGAAACCTCACCGTCTAACCCCCAACGCACAGATGTGGTTCGGTTCGACCCGTAAAAAATTGCCAGATTTTTGCCCTCAAAAAATCAGCCTAAAATCATTTCGCCAAAGCAATGGAAACCGAAGAAATATATCGCGGCTGGCACATCAAAATTTTTCCGCGATCGCGCGGTTGGATCTTTCGCGTTTTTCCTCCCGATGACGATATAGGAGAAAGCGACGAGGTGATTTATTCCCGCCAGTGCAGCGCTACCGCCGCCGCCCGCTTATTCGTGATGAAACTGAGCGCCAGTGTGGCATTAATGCAATTTTTAGATGACGCTTACGCCGCTGGTTTAATCGCTTATGAAGAAAAGTGGATTTTATTCGATTCTTTGCCTTAAATCACTCAATTTGTAGGCTGGGCATTGCCCACCGCCTTGGATAACATTTATCGCAAGGCACGAATCACCTGTCGCTTAATCTCGATAAAATCCGGCGAGAGTTTCATCTCTAAATCCCGCAATTCTGGGAGATTAATCGCCAATTCTTCTTTAATTTCCCCCGGATGGGCGCTCATTACATAGATGCGTTGCGAGAGAAAAATCGCTTCCTCCACATCGTGGGAAATCATCAATACGGTCATCTGGGTTTTTTGCCATAAATCCAGGGTAAATTGCTGCATCTGTTCTTTGGTTTGTGCGTCTAATGCACCAAAGGGTTCGTCCATCAGCAAAACTTCCGGTTCGTTGGCTAACGCACGGGCGATCGCCACTCGCTGTTTCATTCCACCGGAGAGCTGTTTCGGGTAGGCGCTGGCAAATTGACTCAATCCCACCACGTTTAAATAATACTCGATTTTTTCCTTTCTTTGCTGCTTGGGCATGTTTTTTAGGCGCAAGCCAAAGGCGACATTTTCGGCGACGGTTAACCAGGGAAATAAGGAATAACTCTGGAAAATCATGCCGCGATCGCTTCCCGGTCCTAACATCGGTTCGCCATCCATCAGCACTTGCCCGGAGGTGGGTGGCATCAAGCCGGCAATAATATTTAATAAGGTGGATTTTCCACACCCGGAAGCGCCCACAATACAAACCAGTTCGTTAGCATATAGATGCAGGTTGATGTTGTGCAATACCATCAGGCGATCGAAGCGCTTATATAACTCTTTGACTTGTAATTGGGGAATGCCCCTGCTGGAAATTCGCTCTTGCATGACGCTGATATCACTCAATCGTAATTTAACAATTTTTAACAAATTTTTTGGCCATTTTTTTGAGACTTCCCTGGACAAAGGGTTGAAAATATGATAGATTATCTGATAATGGGAATAGTAGCATTTTTAAAAATTTTGCCACTATTCCCATTATGATATAAGGGTATCACAAATTTTTGCATTTGTCCAGATAGATTGGCAAAAAAAATGGCCAAAAAATGGTAAAAATTGTAACAATTTATCCAGGGACGAGCTGGGGTAGAATTGCGGGAGGAGAAAGAGGGGAGAAATGAGAGGTAAACATCGGAGAAAGACCATGCCGCGATCGCCGAAACCCTATTTAGAGCCTTCCATTTTTTGGAGCATTCGCCAAGGATTTCCGCAGCGGTTGCGGATCCTGCTGGCGGTGAGTGCGTTGGGGATACCGCTGCTGCTGTGGGGGATACTCAGTTATGGAGAAGTGGTGACGCCGATGCTGCTTCCCACCCCCACGGCGGTATTGCAAGCGGGGATAGACATGTTAAACCCACAACAGAGGGACGAAAGCTTGTGGGTGGATATTTTTGTCAGTTTTGGTCGCGTTTTCGGGGGATTTTTAGCGGCGGCGGCGGTAGGAATTCCCGTGGGGATTGCGATGGGAACATTTTACAGTATGGAAAGCCTGTTTAGTCCGATTGTAGGCACCATTCGCTATATGCCAGTGGCTGCATTTATTCCGTTAGTAGTGGTGTGGTTTGGGTTGGGGGAAATGTCAAAGGTGGTCATTATTTTTTTAGGCATTGTGTTCTATAATGCCATAATGATAGCCGATGCGGTGAAGTTTATTCCCAGCGAATTGTTAAATGCCGCCTATACCTTGGGGGCAAATCGACGGGATATTTTATTGCGGGTGATTTTACCCGCATCAGTGCCAAGTATTCTGGATACATTGCGGGTGAATGTGGCGGGGGCGTGGAATTTTTTGGTGATTTCGGAATTAATTGCTGCCGATCGCGGATTGGGGTTTAGAATTGCCAGGGCGCAGCGTTTCGTGCAAACAGACCAAGTGCTAGTTTGCATTGTGGTCATTGGGGCGATTGGGTTGTTACTGGATTTTGCCTTTAAATGGGTGGCGAAAAAAGTCACCCCTTGGGCGGAGTATTCTCAGCATTAATCGAGATAGGGTACAACCGGGGGATTTTTCATATTAGAGTGGGTTGGGAGGGGAAGGTGGGCAATCTGCCCACCCGACGGTTAAACTGAGTCGATTCGCAGGATAAATTTAGGTTCGATTAAAGGAGCTAAATCGGGGACTTGTTGAATTTGACCTTGTGCTTTGAGGAATTGCGCTAGGGATTGCATGGAGTTTAACAAATAGCGATCGCTTTGCGGGTTAGCGAGTAATTCCAGATTTGCCTGTAAATCCGGAAGTCGCACGCCGTTGAGCGCCGAGGCTAATTCTTCTGGGGGGATATCCAACTGTTGGGCGGCGATCGCAATTCCTTCTTCGCGGTTAGTTCGCAAAAATTCCAATCCCTGCAAGACTCCTTGGACAAAGGCTAACACCGTTTCGGGATGGCGATCGCTAAATGCTGCATCGAAAACATAGAGGTCAGTAATTGCCGTGGGCATTTGCGAAGAATCGTAAATAATTCGTCCATCGCTTTGGGCTTCATTGGCTTTTTGCAAATAAGGGGCATAGGTCACGGCGATAGGAATATTCCCGGATTGATATGCAGCAGCGGCGGCATCTGGAGGGGCATTGACGAGGGTAAAATCCTCCGAATCTAAGCCTACGGTGTCGAGAACTTGCAGCAAAAAGAAGTGACTGACACTACCTTCTTCTACGGCGATTCTTTCTCCTTTAAAATCGGCAATTTCGGCAATACTATTGCGGGCTAAAATGCCATCGCCACCCACAGAGGTATCCTGGACTAAAACAATGCGAAAATCCTTGCCGGTGGCGGCGAGGGTAACGGCTTCCGAAGCCACAGGAGAAACTGCATCCAAACGATTGGCAATAAAGGCGGTATTGGCATCAGTATTGGCAGAAAAGACTTTTACATCTAAGTCTAGCCCGAGGTCATCGAAAAATCCTTTTTCTTTGGCGATGTAAAGCGGTGTAGACCCTACCCAGGTAAATAAGCCAATGGAGGCGGTATTTTTATCGGAAGTTTCCGGCGATCGCGGTTGGTTAGGGGTGCAAGCGTGCAAGGCAAGACCTGCAGCGGTACCGGTTAGCATCCAAAGGGTTTGACGACGAGTCCAAAAGTGATTCATGGGTGTCATAAACAGAGTTAAAGTTATTCTATTTTAGCGGAATTAAATTCGACTAAATGGGTTTGTAACTGGGGGTGAATAAAAATATATCCGCTGCCGACTTTGTACAAGAATCCCACTTCAGTAGCCCAATCGAGAAATCGGGCATAATTCCAGGGAGTCAATCCCATGAATCCTAGCATAAAGCGCAGCAAAAGGTGTTTGATGCACAAACCGCCTGCAGCAAAAATTCCTAATAGCAATCCGGCGATCGCCGCTTTGAATACAGACACCTCGATCGCCTCGGCGAGGATTATCAGGATGGCTGCGCCGAGAATGCCGAAAAACCGGGCATTTTTGACCGCAATCCAGACTCGTTGGTTGGGCATTGTTTCGCGCACGATACTCTCTCCCCAACCGGGAAATCCGCGCTGGATTGTCTTTTGGATGAGTTTGGGGGTAACATTGCGAAAGACAGTTTTGCTCATTAATTTGTAAGGGAGGCGCAGCAGCGATCGCCAGATTTTGCGATGCAGCCATTTGACCAGCACTCTACTGCTCATGTGCGGAACGCCTCGCACAACCATCCCCAGCAGGGGGCGCAGCAATCCGGCGAAGCTGGCGATCGCGCGGCGAGTCCAGAGACGAAGCCAAAACCAGGCTACCGGACCGCGCAAGCCGCGAAACAGCACAGCGCCCATCGGTCCGCGCATCCAGCCCATCACCACGCCACCGATCGCCCCGGTAGTCAACCCGATAATCGGGCCAGTGAGGATGCCGGCGATCGCCCAGAGTCCCAGGCTATACACTTGTTCCTGCCATCCTTTCGGCAACCAGTTTGACTGCATCTGTTCGATTAAAAATAAAGTCCTGGAACACTCGCACATATTTTGCGCCAGCCAAGTGAGCCAGTGTTGGGCGTCGCGCTTGGAGTAAGGACTCTCGGCGGCCATGCAATCGAGTTTATTTTCTATATAAGCGTTCCACAGGGGCGTCGCGGTACAGTTCTCCTGAGTACCGACCTCCGCCATCAGGCGTAAGGTGAGGGGAGTGCAAGGCATTTCTGGGGCGGGAGTTTCCGGGAGGATATCGGCGGCGAGATAGGGCTGGATTTGCTCTGGGGTCAGCGATCGCAAAACCAGGGTGCGATCGAACTGGAGGGGCGTTTCTAGGGCTTCGTATTCGCCGATCGCGCTGGTTACGACCACCGTTATCTGAGGGCGATCCTGGCAAAAGCGATCGATGGCCTCGGCGCAGTTTTGCCGCTCTGCGGAACTCACTTCGTCCAAACCATCCAGCAGCAGCAAAAACGGCAAGCCTTGGCGATCCTCTAACCACTCATCGCTCACATAGGGAGCGAGCTGATAGAGATGATGCAATTGCTCGATTAACCATTCAAATAGCACTTTGTGTTTTTTCGTCCAGGTGCAGAGACGAAACACCACCGGAACCGGACGATCGCGATCGCGGGCGGCGAGTGCGAGGCGATCGCGGGCAATTTCTAGCAGCGCCGTGGTTTTTCCCGCCCCCGCTTCCCCGAGAATTAGCAGTTTTTCCCCCGCTTGTGGCGCGAGAGTGGCGCGGGTGTTCTCTGGGGGAGAATCCACCGCCGGATCCCGGACTTCCGCCTTCACCTCCAGATGAGGGCGATCGCGCAGAGATGCTTGCAAAACACCGGATATCCAAGCAGTTTTGACTTTTTCGAGCAAAATTTCGCGAATCTCCTCTGCTTCCGGATCGCGATCGCCGAGTGCGTTAAAAATTCCGTCGCCTTCCTGAATTTGCTGCATCCATTTCCCCCCAGGTGACTTCTGTGCTGTGTGCATCTGATTCATTTTAACGATTATCCGACTCTATAGCGACTCTATCGCGGTTCGTTTAGGAGTTGTAAAATTCGCTCGCACTTCCCAACTGAATTGTACCGCTGGTTGAGAATTCCTATCTATCCACCCCCTGCGGAATTATTCATGTTGCGTGCCATCGGGCATAATCGCACCCGTGAGAATTGCCAGCGTTTCCCCTGCGCCGAAATCCGCCCCGGCGATCGCCGCCCCCGTGAGATTGGCATAACTGAGATTTGCCTCTTGTAGATTCGCGCCCGCGAGATTTGCGCCGGTGAGATTGGTTCCGCTTAAATCGCAAAAAGATAAATCGGTGGCACTGAGATTGGCACCAGTGAGGTCGAAGCCGCTTAACTTAAGTGAGGCGAGATGGCATCCACTCAGATTCACGCCCCATAAATGGGCAGCCGTGAGATTAGCCCCTCGCAAGTGAGCGTTGCACAAATTCGCCCCACTGAGGTCGGCCCCGACTAAATTTGCCCCCTGCAAATCGGCCTGGGCTAAATTTGCACCACTGAGATTGGCTGCCATTAAGTTAGCTTGTCGCAAGTCAGAACCGCTCAAATCCGCTTCGCTGAGATTGGATTCGGACAGATCTCCCCCGGCGAGATTGGCCTGGGTTAAGCTAGTTCCCATTAAACTCACGCCCCGCAAGTCGATGTAGGGGAACACCTCATCTGGATAACCCACTGCAAATTGTGCCGCCTCTGTCGGCACGGGTGGGGAGGTTGGGGCGATCGGTGCGGGAAAATTAACCTCAGACTCAACTGGGGCGGCGGGATATATGGATTCCGGATTATCCCAAGTGGGAACTTCTGTGGCCCTGGGGTCGGCGGGATACATGGATTCCGGATTATCCCAAGTGGGAATTCCCTGGGTGCTGGCATCGGGGGGATACATGGATTCCGGATTGTGCCAGGTGGGAACTTCTGTGGCCCTGGGGTCGGCGGGATACATGGATTCCGGATTGTCCCAGGTGGGAACTTCTGTGGCACTGGTCTCGCGATCGCGTTCTCCTGGGCTGAGTTGCGCTTCCCCTGTGGATTGAGCCGACATATCCGCTGGCTCACTTCCCGGCGGTTGGGAGGGTGCTGGCGGTGGCGCTTCTGGTTGGGGAGGTGCGGCGCGGGGTGGCACTTCTTCGGGAATTTGTTGTTCTAACTCGCGGATGAGTTGGGTTAAGTGGACGATGCGATCGCACAGTCGCTCGATGGACTCGGGTAGGGTTTCGAGCTGTTCGAGAGATAAAGCCGATAAGGGCGGTTCCAGGGAGGGATCTGGTGCGCTGGGTTCGGTTTCCGGGGGCGCGGATTCCCCGGCGGCTTGCAGTTGCTCGATTAGGGTGTCCATGCGATCGCTGATGCGCGTCACGGAATCATTTAGGCGATCGAATTTCGGTTGTTGGTTGGCTAGGGGTAAGTGCAGTTGCTCGATTTCTTGGGCGGGTAGGTTTTCTTGCAGGTGGGAATTGAGTTGAATCATTTCGGTTTTTAAGTCCCCCACGTGATGGGCGATCGCTCCTTCGATATTCCCGAGACTGCAATCTAATTCCACCAAGGCGCTGAGCATCTGTTGCTCGTTGAGCTGGTGCATCCGGTGGCGGTTGACCAGGTTGAGCCACACCGACAAAAACAGAATCACCCCGCCATAGTTTATTTTCCCGAACAGCAATACGGCGAGGGAACCGACAACGGAACCTGCAAGGGAAATATATTCGGCTATTTTGAGCGCATCAGGGTTGTTTTGTTGCATGGATCCTCAGCCCACAACAGCAGGGACTCGGTGTTCTGGATAGCTGACCTGGATTCGGACAAGTCAGATTGATTTTATAATATTGGGGTAAATTTGAACATGAAAGTTTGATGAAGTTTGCCCAATCGCACAAATTATTTTTCCAGATGAATAACAGGCGCAGAAATACCTCGGCTCTTGGGGCGCTTCTTCCCTGTGCGATCGCCTGCCACTCTCCATTCTACCCAAAAAGAGAATTGAGCGCCGATTTTGTCCCCCGGGTTCATTTCACCCTCGCCACCATCTCCCGTGATTCTCACCTTTTCTACCATTGCCTTTGACTTGCTTCAAATCACACAAAAAAAAGGGCAATCGATCGCAATTGCCCCTCGTTTGACTATGCCCGAAATAATCGTTTATTTGCTTTTCGGCTGATTTTTCGCTTGTTCTACGGCAATTTCTCGCAAGGCTTGGAAAGAATTGGCGTTGGAAGACCCTTCGATGGCTTTGACGGCCAAATCCTGAACCTGTTTCAGTGCCGCTTCCAGTTGCTTGGTCAGGGTTTGGATGCGCGCCTCGCGGTCTTTAATCGAGGCTTCTAGCGAGGTAATTTGCAGTTCGTAGGAGCGCTTGAGACCGTCAATTTCTTTAGCACGCAAGTCGGCGGAAACTTTGGCTTGATAGTTGCCGATGTTGCGGCCATTTTCTTTGCCGTTCTTGATATTTTGTTCCAATTTTTTCGGATGTTCTTCCACTTTCGCCTTGGCTTCGGCATATTGTTTTTCCCGTTCGGCAATTTCCGTTTCCCGCTCGTTCCATTCTTTCTCTTGGGCAAGTCGCGTTTCTTCCAGTTCTTGATAGAGCGATTTTTTGTTTTGCTCGTATTCTTCGCTATCGAGATTGCGTTCGAGTTCTAAGTTGTAGCGATATTCCTCTTCGTCGCGCTGGCGCTCTTTGTGATGGGTTTCGTTGCGCTCTTTAATCTGGCGCTGATGGATGTTTTGCTCTTTCTCCCATTCTGTCTTTAAGTCCTGGATTTGTTGGTCTAAGGTTTCTTGGCGATCGCCGATTTCTTGTTCAAAGCTTTTGGCCCGTTCTTGATAGGTCTCTAATAAGGTATCTAAGGTGTCTTCTTCGACTTCTTCTAAATCATGCAGTTCTTGCAGCTCTTCAACTTCTTGGCTGACTAACTCTTCTAAATCCTTTAACTTGGCAGCTTCCTGCGTGAGTTGTTCGGACAGTTCGCTCGTCGCACTACCAAATCCCTGTTGCAGCAATTCTAAGCTTTGAATGGTTTGATTGACTTTTTGTTGCGCCGTTTTCCCATTATTCGAGGGTCTGACTTCCGCCGATGCGCTTTGCTTCACCGCTTTTACGGGATTTTCCACCACGGCTTGTTTTTCTTTATTCAGTTTGCGAACTTGCGATTGCAAGCCGGAATTTTCTTGCTGCAATTCTTCAAAAGCTTCCAGGATTTCGGCTTTGGTGCTTTTGGAGTTAATTTTTTTCACCATCGGTTGTTTTTCTCCTGAGAATGGGCGACTGTTTAGTTAAAAACCTTGAGGCTTTTTTAGCGGTGTAGACGCGGCGGCGCGTCTCTATAAAATCGGTGGATTATTTGGCAGAAGAGCTGCCATTTGATGAGCTTTGAAAGGCGCGCATCGCCAAGTCTTGCGCTTGTCGCATTGCCGCTTGTAGCTGGGCGGTAATATCGGCAATTTCTTGGGTCTGACGTTCCACGGTATTGTTGAGGGATTGGATGGTGAGTTCGTATCCTTCTTTGGTGCCTTCCCACTCTTTTTCAAATAAGTCTGCTTTCACTTTGGCTTCCCGCTTGGCATCGGCGATCGCCTCTTCTTTGGCTTTGATATATGCCTGCTTCAGTTCTTCCTCAAATCCTTCAATCTTTTGCTGGTTTTCTTCAAATTCGGCTTGATGTTCTTCCAAGTATTCTTCCCGTTCGGCCCAATTCTTTTCTTTCTCCCGTTTAATGGCTTGCAGTTCTCGTTCTTGTTGCCGCTTGGACTCTTCGTATTCATCCATCTCGATTTTCCGCAAGCGTTGTATTTCGTAGTTGTAGTCGGCGGCTTCGCTTTCCCGGGCTTGGGCTAATAGTTCCGCTTGTTCTCGCACTGCTGTGTCGAATTCTTCCTGCTCTTTTTGCCAGATTTTGCGCTTTTGCGCCATATCTTTTTCGATGGACTCTTGCTGTTCTGCAGCGCGATTTTCCAGGATTTTTAGCTTTTCTTGGTGTTCTTGGGTTAAGATATGCAGCGCATCGGCAACCACGCGGATTTTTCGCAGTTCTTCTAAGCGATCGCTTTCAATCGCGATCGCCCGCTTCAATTCGTCGAGTTTCGTGGTTTCGCTGTCCAGTTTCTCGGCAAGCTGCGTAATAATACTGCCAAAATCTAACTGCAGGTCCGCTAACCCTTTGACAATACTATCAATCGTATAACTAGAGGCAACTTGCAGCAGTTCTTTGTTTTTCTCTTTTTCCGCTTCTTCTTCTTTCGTGGCAACTTTCGATTCTATCTGTTTGCGCTCTTCGAGGAGTTGCTGAAACTCGGCCAGGATTTTGGCTTTATTATCTTTGGCGGTGGATTGCGTCATGGTAATTGTCCTCCTGCAATTTACAATTGACTGCGAGATATTGTCTGGTTTGACCGCTAAATAATTCTAGTGTAGACTAGAAAACCGGGATGATG
The DNA here is from genome assembly GCF_055795085.1 of Phormidium sp. CCY1219. Classification (NCBI taxonomy): domain Bacteria; kingdom Bacillati; phylum Cyanobacteriota; class Cyanophyceae; order Oscillatoriales; family Oscillatoriaceae; genus Phormidium; species Phormidium sp. CCY1219. The sequence goes on from NZ_JAYFEQ010000844.1 coordinate 56,774, forward strand.
TTCCAGAATTGAATTAAGTTTTCTTAACGCAGGGTTAAGAAATGTAAAGCAACGAATCTCAATGTTTAAGAACCCCTTTTTGCGGGGGGATTAGCGAGAATATTCAGGATGTTTTGGCAGCGATCGCAACGATTTCCCTGCCAGCAGTAGCATGATTCCACTACATTTAACAACAAGGCTTTCATCTGCTGATTTTGCTCGAGCAAGGCGCTGTAATTTTGCTCTACTGATTCCACAATTAAACTCATGTGGTGGAAATCTTCCGCTAGCAGTGCCAAATCGTTTAAGCTATCGTTGCGAATCTCTTCAAAGGTGGCGAGATTTCCTTTTAACTGGTTTTCCCACACCGACTGGCGGGTCAATTTCGCAATGTTTTTCACCTTAGTGCCCTCTGAGGTATGAAAATCATGGTTGATGGCTACAAGAAAAAGGATAAGAAACCGGGGTTTAATCTAGTTTTTTTGCAAATGAAAATATCAGGTGAATTAACCCGGTTTCTAACCCCGACAAATCGACGAAAGAGAAAGAAATTACATCGCGTTTGCCATTTCGCGATCGCTATTAAAATCCTCATCGGATCCTGCCGGCAACGCCATCTCATCTTTTGTAGAATCCGCATCCAAATGCGCCGCCATCAAACAAGCAATTTCATGGGGAGGCAAATTATCCAGACAAACCATTTCTCGGGTGCCTTCCAAATCAATCAACCGACTGAGATTTTGCGGGTCTTCAAGCACCAATGCGGCTTGTTCGACCATCTCCCAGTTCGTCCGTTCCACCCAATCCCATTTCAAGCTATAATAGTTAATCGGCTTCAACACGCCATTATCATCGGGTTTCTGACCGGAATGCTTGACGAATTCGGGCACAAAAATTCCTTCTGCTGGTTCGATTCCCCGGGCTTGAATCGAAGCCACCAAGCGATTAAAATCACTCAGACTGCGCCCTTTAATGTAAGTGACCATCACCACATTATGGGGCATTTCTCCGGCTTCAGCCACAAACCAAATTTGCCCCCAAAGGGTGTTTTTTGTCTGGCCGAGACTGCCGAAAAATTTGCTAAACTTTAAAATAGTCATGGCTAATTTAGAGCCATATTCTTCGTCACCAATCGTCCATTTACCACTTTGACAGTTGTTGCGAGTGGCAATCGGCAGTTCGGGAACGACGATCGCATTGGTGGGCTTGACGCCAAATACGGATAAGGTCGGTTTTTTATCGGTCATTTCGGTTTCTCCTGTTGTGGTGTTCTGCGGGTTTTTGTTTGCTGAGTTTTTGGCCATTTTTACGGATTTGAAAGTAGAGCGATATCGGAGATTTAGCGAATCACGTGACGATGGTGAGCCGAGGTGACTGCTGGGTATTTATAGTCCTTTTTTGGGCTTTTTTTTCCCTCGACTTCCTTGGCGCATTCCCCCGCATAAACCTCCATCCAATTTTGATGGCTTGTCCCCGGGGCGGGGTCTGACTCCGAGGGGGTGGAGGTCGCCGCTTTGGTACTTTGCAACACGGCGAGCAAATGCTGTAAAATCTCAATATGCGCCGGGGTGAAGTGGATGCTAAATCCAGATCCATCGCGAGCGTAACCCGGACAAATGAGAGATGCTGTACCTTCGTCGTCATGTTTGGCAATATAAAGCCAGTCGGTGTCTTCTAACTTGTAGTGAGTATCCGTCCAGGTTTTGAGCATCTTGTCTATCCTTGCCTTGTTTGACTTCCACCCTGGTGGGCGCACTAGATTGGGAAAATCGAACCTCATCTGGGGTGGGGCTTCGATGGAGGGCGATCGCCGGCTGAATAGGGACTCCTGACTCCACCCCTCGCGCCGCAAATGTTGAACTTTTGTTCAACTAACCTCAGTCTAACGCCACTTGATTTTTACGTCAACCCCAAAGTTGATTTTTTTTTCAAATTAGCCTAGAATGCGGATGTAGGTGCGAATCGTTCCCGCCAAAGTCAAGGCTGAAATGCCGAAAACGTAAGCGGGGCAAGGAATCTAAGGCTTAAAGCCAAGAAACCTTGACAACTGTCATCTGGTTGCTAAGGAGGAGGGAAGCGGCCTAGACCGTAACCAAATCTGAGGTCAGCAGGC